>JBKQHN010000175.1:0-8469 GCA_052148755.1 Beijerinckiaceae bacterium
CCCCCCCCCGGCCATGGAGGAGCAGCGCTTGCGCGCCGCGATAAAGCTGTTTCTGGACGGTTGCCGCAGGCGCTGAAACAGGCGTTGCAGGCTTCGCCGCGAGATCGCGTTCTTCAACCGATTGGAAGAGACTCAGCCTCCCGTCACGCTCATGTGGCGCGGCACGGCCGGGCCATTATGCGTGCGGTCAATGATGAAATCATGGCCCTTCGGCTTGCGCGCGATCGCTGCCTCGAGCGCCTGATGCAATAGCTTGTCGTCCTTCGACTTGCGCAACGGCGCACGCAGGTCCGCCGCATCCTCCTGGCCGAGACACATGTAGAGCGTGCCCGTGCAGGTGATCCGCACACGATTGCAATTCTCGCAGAAATTATGGGTGAGCGGCGTGATGAAGCCGAGCCGGCCGCCGGTCTCTTCGACCCGCATGTAGCGCGCCGGCCCACCCGAATTATATTGCAGGTCCTGCAGCGAGAAATGCTTGGCGATCTCGGCCTTGACCGACGTGAGCGGCAAATACTGATCAACTCTTTGCGCGTCGATCTCGCCGAGCGGCATGACTTCTATGAAGGTGAGATCCATACCGCGGCCATGCGCCCATTCGATCATCGGCACGATTTCCGCCTCGTTGACATCCTTCAGGGCGACCATGTTGATCTTGACCGCGAGGCCAGCGGCCTGGGCCGCGTCTATGCCGGCCAGAACCTTGTCGAGCTGGCCCAAACGGGTTAACGCGCGAAACTTTTCAGGGTCACGTGTGTCGAGCGACACGTTGATGCGGCGCACACCGCAGCGGGCAAGCTCCGCCGCAAAAGTTTCGAGCTGCGAACCATTGGTCGTGAGCGTCAATTCCTGCAATGCGCCAGACTCGAGATGCCGCGACAGCGAACGGAAGAGCTGCATGATATCGCGACGCACAAGAGGCTCGCCGCCGGTGATCCTGAGTTTGCGCGTGCCCCGCAGGATGAAAGCGCTTGCGAGACGGTCGAGCTCCTCGAGAGTGAGAAGATCGCGCTTCGGCAAAAACGTCATGTCTTCCGCCATGCAATAGACACAGCGGAAATCGCAGCGATCGGTGACCGAAATGCGAATATAGCTGATCTTGCGGCCGAAAGGATCGATCAGCGGAGCCTCGGCCGGTGTCGCACGAAGCTCGGAAATTGCAGAGGGCGGATCGGAGAATTCTACGCGCATGACATTAAATATAGTGCACAATTGGTTCGAGAGGAAATAGTCCGCATGCACAATATCGCGACTACGAAAATTCGGAGCACAAGGTGGTGACGGTGAGTGAGAGCGAATGGCCGAAGGAGCTAAGGCTCAAGGAAGGCGGGCGGCTCTTGAACGTCGAGTTCGACAGCGGCCAGATATTCGAGTTGACTGCGGAATATCTGCGGGTCATGAGCCCAAGCGCGGAAGTGCGCGGCCATTATGAGCACGAACGCAAGACGGTGGGCGGCAAACGCGACATGACGATCGTTGGTATCGAACCTGTCGGCACCTATGCCGTCAAGCTCGTCTTCGCCGACACGCATTCCACCGGAATCTACTCGTGGAACTATCTTTACGAACTTGGCGCCGGCTTCGCGGACAAATGGGCTGTCTATCTCGCCGAACTCGAGCAGAAAGGTCTGAGCCGCGATAGTCCCGGCCAGGCCTAAACGGGTCCGCCAAGGAAGCGGACGCCGTCGAAGAGCAAGAAGAGAGACCGAGCTCGCGCCGTGGTCAGCGTTGAACGACAACCAGTGTGCCGACCTTCACGCGTTCATAGAGATCTGTGACATCCTCATTGGTCATTCGGATGCAGCCTGACGACACAGCCTGGCCGATCGTCTGGGGCTCGTTCGAGCCGTGGATGCGATAAAGCGTTCCGCTGAGATACATCGCACGCGCCCCGAGCGGATTTTCGGGTCCGCCTTCCATGAAGCGCGGCAGATCGGGACGTCGCCTCAGCATTTGCGAAGGCGGCGTCCAAGTCGGCCATTCGCGTTTCATCGCAATGTGCTTGACTCCGCCCCATGAGAATCCAGGGCGGCCGACGCCGATGCCATATTTCAGCGCCTGATGATTGGGCAATATCAGATAAAGCCGGCGTTCCTCAGTGGAGATGACGATCGTGCCCGGCGCATAACGACCCATGTAGGACACGAGTTCGCGCGGCGGCGCCACCGCGCGCGGGCGCCCGTCGAAAGTGTCGCCACCGCCGAACATCGCCTGAGTTGGGAAGAAGGCGGTCATCTCATTGGCCTGCACCTTGGTGGAGCCGGCCGATAAGATAAGAGCCAAAGCGACAGCGGCCGCAGCGAAAAAATATTGACGCATAGTCTCGAAAGTCCTTTGCGAGGGAAAGACCGAGGAAAGCTCGCGGGGAATCCGCTTCATCGCGGCATAATCGGACCAAGGGCATAGATTGGCAATCCAAGCGAGCCCAAGGATCGCGGCGCAACAGAATTTCAGGACGAGCGTGGCTGTCCTGCAACAGCACGTCATCCGTCGCTCCCTTTGCCCTGCGCAACCAATGGAATTGTAGCGCGGATCGCGTCGATGCGGAAGCGCGAATGTGACCCGCGTTGTTGTGCGACGCGGCTATGGCAGACTTGCTATTGACGGATCAATCCGCTCTAAATTCAAGAAAGTAGTGCCGAACAAGAATGTCAGCCTTCATGTCGCTTTCCACGCCATTGGCGATCGCGATCTTCCTTACGATCTGGTTCGTGGTTCTTTTTGCGGTCTTGCCGTTCGGCGTCCGCTCGCAAGAGGAAGCCGGCGAATTGGTTCCGGGAACTGATCCCGGCGCGCCCGTGGCGCCGCGGCTGCTCGCCAAGGCGATCTGGACGACCCTGATTTCGGGCGTGATCTTTGCTGCCGTCATAGCGGCCATTATCTACGTGGGCTGAGGGCGCGGCGAGAGCGGCTGCCGCCGCGGCTCGCCGGTTTGTCTCGTGTTGGTCATGAGGGAAATGGTCTATTGACCCTGTCGGCCGTTGCGGTTAGTGCAAACCACCCCTCCTCGAGAGCGCGTAGCTCAGCCGGTAGAGCATCTGACTTTTAATCAGGGGGTCCCGGGTTCGAGTCCCGGCGCGCTCACCAAGGAAATCAAAGGGTTATGCGGGGCACTTGAGGCCATTTCAAAAAATGGCCGGAGGCTCTTTTCGGCAACTCCCGGTTCTTGGTTGTCGCGGTGCGGCTTCACAGCGCCAACGCTTGATGCCCCCGCATTATCTCCATAATCGGGCGGGTCTTATACCTGTGGCGCAAGCAGAAACCGCCGTACCTCTTGTGCATGGCGAGACAAGATAGCACTAAGTCGGTCGTGCTAGCTTCAGCAATATGATTCGAAATCGATGACCCCATAATGGCGCAACACGCTCAGGCAGATTCCGGCTCCCTGCTCGATAAGAATGACCCCCGCTGGGGTCGTTTGCACGAAATAATTTTGGACAAATCATTGAAGCTGGGTGACTTTGTTTTGTCATCGGGCGGCAGGAGCACGTACCTGTTTCAGCTTCGCCAGACAGTGATGTTACCGGAAAGTGCTGCGCTGATTGGTGAAATTGTCGTCGAATTCATGCAACGCAATGCACTCAAATGCGTCGGCGGTCTCGAGCTTGGCGCGGTTCCGCTGGTCACGGCGATTGCTGTCGCCAGTTACTATAAGTCTTATCCTGTCGATGCTTTCTTTGTGCGCAAACGCGCCAAAGAACATGGCGCTCGCGAGCGAATAGATGGCCACGTTCGCGCTGGTGAAGAAGTGCTCTTTGTCGATGACGTCGCCACTTCAGGGAAATCTATCCTCACCGCTATTGAGGGCATGAAGGAGGAGTTCCCGGGGTGTTCGGTAAGACGCGCATTCGTTGTGGTTGATCGGCAGGAGGGGGCAAGCCAAAATCTTGCCGCGCAGGGTATTCAGCTGGTCTCTCTATTCAAGAAGAGCGACTTCCCGATCAACGCGTGATCGAGATCGCGACTTTATCGGGAAGCGCCGCGATCCCGAATTTGCTGCTAATTGCCCATGCCGCAGTCGGTCATCGGCTGCGCTGCACAGCGCCAAGCACGACGAGGATGACGAGGGCGCCGATCACGGCATAGATCAATTCCGAGATAAATGGGCCACCGATATGCGGGAAACCCACTTGCGGCAAAAGCCAGTCGCCGAGGACCGAGCCGCAAATGCCGATGATGATATTGCCGATAATGCCGAAACCCACGCCGCGCAGGATCACTCCCGCAAGCCAGCCCGCCAGTGCGCCGATGATTATCGAGATGATGAAGTTCATACGCAGCCCCCTTTGCTTGCGCGCCACTGCAGACGCGATGCGAGATTCTTGTCACCCCATTTTGAACAAGGTGTGAATTGCACGAGTGAGGAGATCGCCAGGCGACGCGCGGCCGCCTGGACAGACTTGTCGGCCCGGAGTCTAAGATCTCTTGAACAGACTTGAAACCTTGTCGCCGACGAAAGTAAAGGGGCTGAGCAATTGGCCCGCCGACGGCAGATGCGGCATGAAGCCGAACAGTCCGTTCTTCTTGCGTGGCGGCACCGGCTTGTCTGCCGAGGTGTCGGCTATCGCGACCGGCTTGAGCTCTGCCGGGCGCGGCAAGGGCAGGGCCGCGGCTTTGGCGGATTTGTTGCACCCGCTCGTCACATGGGCCGGGTCCGTCGGTTTGTCGGTTGCCTCATCGGCGCAGGGGCGTAGTTGAGCGCCGCGACCGGGAACGGCCTTCGGGGAAACCAGCCCGACAGCAACGGGGTCGAATCCCGTCGTGTAAGATGTCGAAGTCGCCGAGCCGGAAGGTTCCGTAGTCGTGCCGGCAACCTGCTGATTGTCGAGATGGCCGACCCAAAACGGATCTTGCGCGCTGTGCGCGGCGGGTGCCGAGACGAATTGCAGGAAGGCCGGCCTCGCCATCAAGGGGCTGAGCGCTAGCACCGCGACCAACGGGACGATAGCCGCCAGCGCGAGCTTGGCGGCCGGCGCGCGAAATTGGATCGGCGTCTTGCTGTCAGGTCGAGGCGCTTGCATGGCGGGCTCGCAAAAATGACCGGTTGGCAAGATCACTATACACGAGGATTTACGTCAACAGCTGGGCAAAACGCGTGTTTATCTGTGTTTTTCCCAAGAACCTTGCGCTGCGTTGCAGAATTGTCGCGGCCCGACTGCGGAGGAGGGGCTGGAGCTGAGCCGGTTAAGATGGCAATGCGCCGGCCCAGCAGTTCAACGAGTTAGTGTGTGGCGAGGCAGCTGGCGGATAGGAGTCACCCGTTAGCTGCGTTGCAACACGAGGCGGCTTGCCTCCCGCCCGAGCTCGGGCTTAAAAGGAAGGCCATACGCGCTCCGCAGGGCGCATGGCAAAGGTCGATTGCACCGATGTTCGCTTCAACCAATCTTCCACCTTGGCTGCCGCTCTCGGTGCTGAGCTTCATTGCCATGATGATCGTCTATCATGGCGTTGGATTTGGCTTCGAATGGGCCGACCGGGTCGGCTTCTTGAGCAGCGCCAAAGTGAGAAGTGTCGACCGGCTGAGCTATTGGGAGCTTCTGCCCCGGGTGCTGACCAATCAATTCCTCATCCTCTTGCCCTCGATGGTCTTGCTGCAATGGGCGGGATTGGCCTTTACCGGGGCGCCGCATCTCAGCGCCTGGCGCTTCGTCGTGAATTTGATTCTGATCGCGATCGGCCATGACATCGTCCAATACATCGCGCACAGGCATATCCTGCACCGGCCGGGCCTCATGAAGAAATTTGGCCACTCCTTGCACCACATGACGGGTGCCAGCAAGGCGATCAGCGCCTGTTACATGAGCAAGATGGATTTCTTCCTGGAAATCACCTTGCCTTACCTCGTGCCGCTCGTGCTTGTCGGCGGCGGTGGCAGTGACATCCTCTTCCACGTCTTGGTCGTCGGGCTCGGGGCATTCGGCGGCCTCTACGAACATTCGGGCTATGATTTCGCTGTGCCTTTACGGCGGAGCCGTTTCTACAAAGACGTGCCGCAAGTCGCCGCCGTTCTGGCCTTGCTGATCACGAGCAAGGCTCATCGCGAACACCACATTCGAACGCATGTGAGTTTCAGCGACGGGTTCGGCAGCCCCGGCATCTGCGACACGATTTTCGCGACCCGCTGGGACATGGTAGCCAGCCCGACCGACAAAGTGGGCGGCCAATAAATTGGGCCGCAAGACGGGTTTAGATCACGATGATTTTGGATTGATTCAATCCAAAATCATGACCGCGATCGATTCTAGCGACTAGAGCGGGATAGGCAGATAACTCTGCGCAATCTGCGTAAACTTGATTGCGCCGGAAAAGCCGCGCAGCGTCCCACTTTTCCTCATCCCGCTCTAGCGGGCGATTATCACGAATTACGCCTGACCGATTCATTCCAAAAGACGAAGCGGGCTTGCGGGTGACGCGCGCGTTCGGCCGTTTCGGCGTTTTGCAAATAGGACGGCAGGTGGGCAATATCGCCGGGATAGCCGACGGCGATTGCGGTCGCCAGTACATATTGGCGCGGCACCTGAAAAAGCCGCCTGACTTGCCAGCCGTAGAATCCCTGCATCTGGTGGAAGACGAGACCGTCTTGCGCCGCCTGCAAGGCCATTTGCGCCGTCGCCATACCGGTCTCGAACAAATGCAGCCGATTGGGCATGAACCAATAAGCGCCAGAATATTTCTTCCTCGACAAGACGAAGATCAAGACCGGTGCGGCGCGGGCCCAGGCGTTCGACTCGATGAGGCTGCGATGCGCCCTTTCGAGGAATTCAGGCGCTTCTTGCGTCGCTACAGCGAAAGCCCAAGGCTGTTCGTTGAAATGCGACGGCGCCCAACGTGCCGCTTCGAGCAGTTTGCGGATTGCGGCCTCTGAGACTGGACGATCCGGGTCGATGGCTCGCGCACTCCACCTGCCGGCGATCAGCGGATCGATTTCAGATTCGGTTAGGCCCGGGCGCAGAACCTCGGTGGTTTTAGCTCTGCCCTTGGCCGACACGTCGGCACCCATGGTTTCCTCATTCCGCGGCACGCGGGGCAGCCGAATTCTCAATGGTTTGGACGACTTCGAAGCCCTCGAATTCGGGATGTCCGAGGTAGAGCGGCTTGCTTGACCCGGCGCTGTGATGGGCGGCGCGGAATTGCTCCGACCGTGTCCAGGCTAGGAAATCCTCCTGTGAGGCCCACACTGTATGGGAAGCAAAAAGCACATGATCTTCGCGCTCGGGGCCGCGCAACAAGTGAAAGGCGACAAAGCCTTTGAGCTCCTGCAAATGCGATTCACGCGAAAGCCACAAGAGCTCAAAGGCCGAGGCTTCCGCCTTGATGACTTTGAACCGGTTCATCGCAATGAACATAAATACCTCCAAGCTACAGTTTCTGAAAGGACACCCGGTTTCCGACCGGTTCGCGCTCTGCCCTTATAGGACCGGCTTAGCGTCTCGTCTGCCTGATCGGTGAGAAATTGGAAAGGTTGAAAGCAAAATATTCTCCTGTGGGGGCAAGCAGCCGGCCCACGCACGTCCGCCTCGGAATCACGCAAGTAACTGAATGATAAATAATTTTATGGAATGTAACTAATTTCGGCGCAGCGTCGGGACACATTCTTCGCCCTGGTTCCTAGGAACCGACGAACTCGTATCGCTGCGACAAGCAACTGGTAACCTTTATCGACGCTATTCATCCTCTTCGGTGCGGAACTCGGCCTGCAATCACGGCGAGGCGAGGAGCCGCCGCCCGCCAAGGGCACGGACATTTTTTGGGGTCAATCCATGGATACGAAAAGCCTTGTTTTGCCGAGCATTCTCGATCTGAAAGCGGCGACGCCGTTGGTCGAGACGCTTCTTCCGCTGCGCGGCGGTGATCTTCTGGTTGATGCGTCGAATGCCGAACGCCTCGGCGGCCAATGCCTGCAAGTCCTCGTCTCTGCGGTCGCGACCTGGCAGGCCGACGGCTTCTCGCTTGAATTCGCCAAGCCGTCAGATGCCTTTATCGAAGGTTTGGCGGTTCTTGGAACGAAACTCGAGGATTTATTGGCTGCCGGCCATGTGCCTGCGGAAGCGGCGAGATCCGTGGGCTGAAAAGCTCGCCGGCGGCTCAATAGCGCCTGTGCCTGCGGAAGCGGCCTGATCAGCCTGCGTGGCTATAGCCACGATTGATTTTGCTTAACTCGCGCCAAATTCATCTAGCGGCGCACGATACCGCTCAAAATTTCCTGATGATGACGTCGCGGTACCATTCCGACTGTGTGGCATCGAGGCCCTTGACGTCGACAAGGATCCTCTGGTCCACGCTGTCGCATTGCACTGTCGCTTCGTAGCCGCCGTGCCGGCCCGACACGCTGGCCATCTCCCGCGACACGACGAGATTTTCAGTAAAATCGGCATCATAGAGCACTTGCTTTGCGTGGCGAACGCATTCGTATGCGGATTGACGCGTGGTGAGACTGCCGCTGCTCGTGCAACCGGGAAGACAGAACAG
>JBKQHN010000176.1:0-10095 GCA_052148755.1 Beijerinckiaceae bacterium
GCTGAACGAACTGTCGAGGGTTTGTGGAACAAGATCGGAGAACTATTACCAACCTTCACGCCCAGCGAATGCGCAAACTTTTTCGCTGCGGCAGGTTACGAACCATCATGAACGGAAAACGCTCTAGCCGCCGCCGGCCTGCGTCTTCAGCCAGGCCTTGCCGCAGGCTTTGGCGAGTTCGCGTACTCGCAGAATATAGCTCTGGCGCTCCGTCACAGAGATCACGCCGCGCGCATCGAGAAGATTGAAAACATGCGAGGCCTTGATGCATTGGTCGTAGGCCGGCAGCACGATCAGATTGCGATCGCCGCTCTCGCCTTTGGCCAGCAGCGCCCCGCATTCGGCTTCCGCGTCCTTGAAATGCTGAAACAGAGTCTCGACGTTCGCCGCCTCAAAATTGTGCCGCGAATATTCTTCCTCCGCCTGCTTGAAGACATCGCCGTACGAGACCTTGTCCTCTCCGGCGAGGCCGTTGAAATTGAGATCATAGACGTTCTCGACGCCCTGCACATACATGGCGAGGCGTTCGAGCCCGTAGGTCAGTTCCCCCGAGACGGGCGCGCATTCGATGCCGGCGACCTGTTGGAAATAGGTGAATTGCGAGACTTCCATCCCGTCGCACCAGCATTCCCAGCCGAGCCCCCAGGCCCCCAGCGTCGGGCTTTCCCAATCGTCTTCGACGAAACGAATGTCGTGCAAAAGCGGATCAATGCCGATCGCGGCGAGCGAAGCGAGATAGAGCTCCTGCAGATCCTCGGGCGACGGCTTCAAGATCACCTGAAATTGATAGTAATGCTGCAGGCGATTGGGGTTCTCACCATAGCGCCCGTCCTTCGGCCGGCGCGAGGGCTGCACATAAGCCGCCTTCCACGGCTTCGGCCCGAGCGAGCGCAGGGTCGTCGCCGGATGAAACGTGCCCGCCCCGACTTCCATGTCGTAAGGCTGTAGAATAAGACAGCCTTGCGCCGCCCAAAATTGCTGCAGCGTCAGAATCAAGCCTTGAAACGAGCGGGTCGGATCGAGGGCAGACGCCGCCGATTTCTGCGGCGCGGTCTCGGCAGGTGCATGCCGCATGGGTAAAAAGACTCCATTCATGTGTCGGTTTTTCTTGCGCGAGAGGTTCCATGATCGAGGCCGCGGCGCAAGACCCGATTTTGCAAAGAGCCGCGGCCCACAGGGGGGCACCAGGCCGTGCCCAAGCGTCACCAATCGAGCAAGGCCTCACCCCGGTGGATGGCTTCCGCCTCTTCACTGAAGCTGTCGCCCACATGAAGCACGAGCGGCGGCACGATCGAGAACGGCGCGCGGCTGCCCTTTCTGCCGCGCAAGAGAATCCGGCTTGCCGGCTTTCCCCTCTGCGAATGAACACTCAAGAGCGTCAGGCCGCCGAGCCCGTCCGAAGCCCGCAGGATCACCGGCAGCGCATCCGGCCGATGGATCATGATGAAAAGCCCGCCCTCCGCTAGAAGCGCGAGGCAGGCACCGATCCAGGCTTCGAGCGCGGCTGGCCCCGCCATTTGCATGACATGGGCAGAGCGTTTGGCCGCTTGCGGCGAGTGCCGCGCTTGCGCCGGGTCGAAAAAGGGCGGGTTCGTCACGATGACACTGGCTTGGCCTTCGACGAGGCCGGCGCCGCGCCGGCTTTCCGGATCGACAACATCGGCGAGATAAACATGGCCGCGCTCGGCTAGGCCATTCAGGGCGAGATTGTCGGCTGCGAGCGGCGCCAGCGCGGCGTCGATTTCCACCAAGCCGAGAGCGACCTGCGGCCGCAAAATCGCAATCGCCAGCCCCGCCGCACCAACCCCTGAACCAATGTCGAGCACAAGGCCCGAAATCGCCATCGGCACGGCCGCCGCCAGAAGCACCGCGTCGGTGCCGACCCGATGGCCGCACCGCGGCTGCCGCAAGCGGATCTGTCCACCCAGAAGCGAATCGGTCGTCAGCGAGAAAGGCTCGGCCGCGTCGTCAGGCATCGGGCAATTCCCGGCCGAACCCCGCCTCCGTCAAGACGCGACGTGCCGGGGCCGCATCTTTCGCATCGATCAAGATACGGCGCGGCAGGAAGCCGACCGACCCCTCCATGACGCTCATGAATTGATCTGCCACGAAGACAGCAATTCCCTCTTCCGCGAGAACCGCCTCGACAACCGAGATCAGAACGAGATCATTGGTCCGCAAGAGTTCGATCATGACTGCCACCTGTGCGAGTACCTTGGCGCAAAGCTCGCATGGGGCTAAATGTCCTGCAAGGTGACATGCAAGCGACACGCGAGTGCCAATCCCCCTGCACCATGGCAAACGGCTGGAACCGCACTTCTCGCTTACTTTGAAAGGCCACAGACCTGGCCTGGATTTAGCCTCCTGGATATGCTCCAAGTCTTTAATTTTAATAATTTAAATTTAAATTTTAGGAAGTCCCCCGGCCGGCGGAGGCTGTAACGGTTTCGGCGGGCATCTGTCGTTTCCAGTAGAAGAAATCCGGGCTAGACTTGGCCTGAGCGATTTCGTGATAGACTAGTATGGCCGCGTCGGGCTTTCGCATTTTTCTGGACGCGGCGTTCTCCTCATCCTAGGGAGAATGACCGGATCGGAGGTTTTCGGATTGGGCGTCGTTATCCCCTTCGAAGAAGTTGCACATGAGGCGCGTATCGAGGGGCTGCTGGCTCTCGTTGCCGCAGACATGGAGCGCGTAAACCAGACGATCCTCGCGCGCACCTCGTCGCAAGTGACGATGATCCCGGAGATCGCCAATCACCTCATTTCGTCCGGCGGCAAGCGACTGCGGCCGATGCTGACCTTGGCGACGGCCGGGCTCTGCGCCTATCCGGGAAGCGGCCATATCAAACTCGCCGCCGCCGTCGAATTCATGCATACGGCAACATTGCTGCACGACGACGTTGTCGATGAAAGCGACATGCGGCGCGGCAAACTCGCCGCGCGCATGCTTTGGGGCAATGAGGCAAGCGTCCTCGTCGGCGACTTCCTCCTCGGCCAGGCCTTCAAAATGATGGTCGAAGTGGGCTCGCTCGCCTGCCTTGATGTATTGTCCTCCGCCGCAACCGTCATCGCCGAAGGCGAGGTGATGCAGCTCGCCGCGGCCAATGACACGCAGACGAGCGAGGATGATTATCTGGCCATCATCCGCGGCAAGACGGCGGCTTTGTTCGCCGCCGCCGCCGAAGTCGGGCCGATCTTGGCGCAGAGGCCGAAAGCGGAAGTGATCGCCTGTCGCAGCTATGGCCTCAACCTCGGCATCGCCTTCCAGCTCATCGACGACGCGCTCGACTATGGCGGGACGGCCGCCAATCTCGGCAAAAATGTCGGCGATGATTTCCGCGAAGGCAAAATCACTTTACCCGTCGTCCTGTCGTTCCGGCGCGGCTCGGAGAGCGAGCGCGCATTCTGGCGCCGCGCGCTGGAGCGCGGCGAGATCGAGGATGGCGATCTCGAAACCGCCATCGCCGCCATGCGCAAACACCGCGCGCTCGAAGACACGGTCGAGCGGGCCCGCCATTATGGGGCGATGGCGCGCGATGCGCTCGAACTGTTTCCCGCCTCCGCGTGGAAGACCGCGCTCATCGATGTCGTCGATTTCTGCATCGAGCGGGCGCATTGAGGGAAAGTGTGCTCGCCCAGAGGCACTACTTTGAGGGTCATGAACCCTTGCCAATATACGCCTCTGGCGTATATTGGCCGTTGTGAGATATGTGTTCGACCCTGCCAAGGATGCGGTCAACCGCGCGAAGCGCGGTGTTTCTCTTGCGTTAGCCGAGGTCCTGTTCGCCGGTCCGCACGTGTCGACATCTGACGATCGTTTTGATTATTGCAAGGTTCGCCAAATAGCTTTCGGCCATATTCACGATCGGCTTTATTGTCTGCGTTTATACGGATCGGCAAGCGGAACGACGGGTGATCTCGCTCCGTAAGGCGAACCAACGAGAAGTGAATCTTTATGGCAAAAGCCTTAAGTGAAGCGGCGCGCAAAGCGCTGGCGGCAACGGACTGGAGCAAGGTGGACGCGATGACGGACGCGAATATCGCCCGGCAGATTGCGTCCAATCCCGACGCCGCCCCCGACATGGCGCCTGAAATCGATGTGCGCGCGATCCGACGCGCCGCCGGCATGACGCAGGCCGAGTTTGCCGCAGCCTATGAATTCAGCATCCGAACTGTGCAGGAATGGGAGCGGGGCGCCAAAAAGCCCAGCGGTCCAGCGCGGACTCTGTTGCGCGCCATCAAGGCCGACCCCAAGGGTTTGCGGAAAGCTCTTGCCGCCACATAAGGCCTCCGGCGGCAACTCGAAGCGGCAATCGCCACCCGTCGCAAGTGTCATGCGCTCGAGCTCTTCTCCGCTTCGGCTTGGGGAAGACCGCTCTGATCGACGTGGTCGATTTCTGCATCGAGCGGGCGCATTGAGGGAGGACAACGCGCTCGGCTTGCCGAAGCCGCCGTAGACCACGCCCAGTGTGAGAAATCAAAGTCAATTCAAAATCGTCGCCTTGACCCACCAATCCGGGTGTGCGGCCAAAATAGCTTTTTTAGCGCGCGCCACGGCGCGGCAGTTGGAAAACAAAGCAAAACATGTTGCGCCCGAGCCCGACATGCGGGCTAAACGGCAACCCGGCGCAGCCGAGAGGACAGCCAGGACATCCGAGACGATCGGCGCCAAGACGCAGGCGGTATCTTCCATGTCGTTGCGGCCTTTGCGCAAAGCCGCCTGCAAAGTCTCGATGTCGAGTCCGGAGTCGATGCGCGGATGCGCGCCGAAGCCGGTCTCACTGCCCGGCTTGAGATTCATTCGGGCAAAGACGGCTTTGGTTTCGAGCGGCTGGCCGGGATTGACGATCAGCGCCGGGAGAGGCGGCAAGCTCAAGAGCGGGCCGAGCCTGTCGCCGATTCCCGTCATCATTCGGGCGCGGGCGGCAAGACAGACCGGGACATCGGCACCGCAGGCAAGAGCCGCATCCCTTAAACGTTCATCGTCGAGCGAAAGCCCATTTAGGCGCGCGAGAAGGCGCAAGGCTGCCGCGGCATCGGATGAACCGCCGCCGATGCCGGCCGCGACGGGCAATCTCTTGACGAGATGAAAAGCGCCAAGCTGCAGGGCCTCGACACGGGCGGCAAGGGCGTTTGCCGCTTTCATGACGAGGTTCTTGCCGGGATCACCCGATGCGGCAGCACGCGGACCATCAAGCGAAAACGCCAAGTCGGGACCCGGCCGCAGCGAAAGGCTGTCGCCCGAACGCGAAAACGCCACGAGGCTTTCGAGCTCGTGATAGCCGTCGGCGCGACGCCCGACGATATGCAGCGTCAAGTTGATCTTGGCGGGCGCGCGCTCGGTGAGAAGCTGCGGAATAGGAGGCACGTTACGAGCCCGCGCAATCAGCCGCCGTTCTTGCCAGGTTGTGACTCTGCGGCAGCGGGCTTGTCCTCTTCGAGACCATGCTCGATCTTGCCCAGGATCCGCGGCAGATCCTCCGGTTCAGGGTTCATGTCGCGCGCATGATTCCATTGGAATTGCGCGTCGAGCTTGCGGCCTATCCGCCAATAAGCGTCACCGAGATGATCGTTGATCACCGGATCGGCCGGTTTGAGATCGATCGCCCGTTCCAATTCTTTGACGGCTTCGTCGTAGCGGCCGAGCTTGTAGTTTGCCCAGCCGAGGCTGTCGACGATATAGCCGTCGGTCGGCCGCAGCTCGACGGCGCGATGCAGCATCGGGAAAGCCTCGTCGAGATGCAAGCCTTGATCGACCCAGCTGTAGCCGAGATAGTTCAAGACCAAAGGCTGTTCCGGAAACAGCTCGAGCGCATGTTTGAAATCGGCCTCGGCTTGCGGCCACCGCTTCTGTCGCTCATAGGAAATGCCGCGGAAATAATACAGCGTCCATTGCGACTTCGGCGGCTTCGTCGATTCCGCCAGCGCACTCGTATAAGTCTCAGCCGCTTCGGCATATTGTTTGCGCGTTCTTTGCAGATTGCCGAGTGCCGACAAGGCGTCTTCATCCTTCGGGTGGTCGGCCACGACCTGTTTTAGAACTCTCGTGGCATCCTCCGAACGGCCCAGAATTTCCAGATCTTGGCCGATCTGGATGTCCGCCGAAGTCCGCAGCGGATCGGCGTCCGGCAGCTGTTGATACGTGTCTATAGCCTCTGCATACTGTTTGAGACGTTCGAAGATGTCGCCGAGCGTCAGGACGGCAAGCCCGTTTTGCGGATTGAGGAAAAGCGAAACCCTCAGATAGATCAAAGCGGCACTATCGTCGCCTTGGCGGCTGCCGACGGCGCCGAGCCCAAACAGAACTTCGGCGGCGCCTTGTTCGGCCGTTTTGACGAAAGGATCGAGCGTCTTGCCGCCCCGCAGGTCGGCCAGGGCCGCCATGACGACCGGGTGATTTGGCAGGATCTGATCGAAGGCCTCGTAAGCGCGGATCGCTTCTAACTGATTGCCATGGCGGGCCATGAAGCGCGCGTAGGCGTCAACCAGACGCAAGGTATTCTTGTCGGCTTCATAAGCCGCCTTGAACCGCTTCGTCGCCTCCACGGTGTCACCAGCGACATCCTCGATCAAGGCCTTGTGATAATCGCGAAAAACCGCGAAATTCTCCTCGCGCAGCCGATCGACGAGTTCGATCGCTTTTTTGGTATCGCCGCCACCCTGGTAGGCCCAGGCCGACAAAAGGGTGGACGTCAGATCGCGCGGTTGGCCCGCGCCGCTGCTGGCGAATTGTGCGCGGGCTGCTGTAAACTGCTTCGCCTTGAGCGCCTTGATTCCGAGGATGAGCCGCGCCAGCCCATTGTTCGGTTCGCGCGCGAGAAGTCGCTCGGCCAGCGGAAATGCCTCGTTCATATTGCCGTTCGACACGGACGAAACAAATGCGCGCTCGAGCAGCTCGGCGTTGCGCGGATCGAAGCGCAAGGCTTCTCGCGAAAATGTCGCCGCAGCGACGGTATCGCGTTCGGCGCCCGCAACGATCGCGGCAAGATAGTTTCCAGCCGGGCTCTCGCCGACTTCGAAGGGAGTCGCAACCGACAGGTTTTCCAGGACCCGTGCAGCCGCCGGCTCGACCGCTAGTAGCCCGAGCAAGGCTATGCCGAAAACCGAGAGAACAGCTGGAGCGATATGCGAGTTCCGACAAATTGCGGGGAGACGCAGGGGCCTGGCCTCCGGCTTGATCTTGATTTGCTGCAGCACGCGCATGAACTTTCCGAAATAGCGTGAGCCGGACGGGCCCTGAACGAGGGAGCTTGCGCCCAAACGAAGCGGGCGGCCCATGCCGATTGAGCGGGATGGCGAAATTGGGACGGCCGCGGTTTCTTTGTCAGCTCACTTCATACCCTCAGGAACCCGGATCGCCAATGCCCCGCTGGTCCCAAACCGCGAATTGAGCCGCTCTGCAACCGCATGAAGTGAGCTTTCCGAGCTTGTTTGGGGTTTTGAAGCTCGAGCAGCACTAATTTTACTCGAGTTGAGCAAAACCAATCGTAGCTTTTGCCACGCAAGGCCGCTCGGCAGGCCGACGTGTTCGAAGTTTCAATTGGCTGGCAGCCTGTCCAGGTTGGATGGCCTCACCATGCGCATTTGTGCCGCCGAACATGGCGGTTTTGCGCTGATCGGGCAAGTTTGATCGAAGAAATACGCAGCGCGGTCGCGCCGTTCAAGTCTGGCCGGGCCTCAATTTGTAGAAAATATGGTGGCCGATGACGTCCATTTTTTCAAGCCGCCGCGACCAGCCCGGACGGACGTAATTGGCGTGGTAATGCGTCGAGGCGCCGACGTCCGCGAGATAAGTTTTGCCTTCGGTGACTTCATTGGCGATCCGCACCGCGGTGCTCCAGGCATCTTGTTCGGTGATCCGCAGGGAGCGGCCTTCGCAGGCGAAGGAGAACTGGCAGGCATGATAATGCTGCCGGTTCTGATAGACGACGCCACAAATTGTTGTCGGATAAAGACCGCTCGACACCCGGTTCAATACGACCTGAGCGACCGCGGCCTGGCCTTCTTCCGGCTCGCTGCGCGCCTCGAAGTAGATGGCTTCGGCGAGGCACTTTTTCTCGCGCGCGGCCTGCTCCTGGTCGATCAGCGCGGCATAGTTCGGCCGTTCGCCAGGGAACTTGGAAAAATTGGCCGCTTGGCTCACGCTAGGACTCTTCGGCAAGCGCTGCAGTGCGACCACCTCGATTGGAAGCGAATCGGCCGGCGCTGGCGTCATCGAAGCGAGCGCCGCCGCGCGTGCCACGGCCGGTGTCGCCCCTTGAATCAAACGTTCGTTGATGGCGGCGGGCCGCATCGTCATCACCGACCCACCCTGATGGGGCGAGGACACGGCGTTGGAATGGGCAGTTGTCGGCATTTCTCCATCCGGCCAGGGCTCGAAGGTCTCGACGCTGTCAGGGCCGGCGAAATCACTTTCGGCCGCGGAGAATGCGCCGCTCGGCGAATTCTCATCGTGCAAGAAGAGCAAGTCATGGGCTTGTATCGCCGCAATGCCGCCGCGCCGGCGCAATTGCGTATCGAAGGACGGACGCAGACCGATGAAGGGATTGCCCTTGTGCGTACGGTCTATGTTCGGGAGTTGCTGCGCGACGGCATTGTGTTTGAGGGTTTTCCGCGGCTCGATTTCGTCCGGCAGCTCGGCAAAGTCCTTGGCTGTGCCAAGGACGAGGCGCGCCTCTTGAACGAGCGCGCGCGGCTCAGTGCGGGTCAAGCCGAAGGCCCCCAACACGGCCTGCGACGGGACAAGATCCTGCGGCGGCTGCATCGCCCTTTGGCTGAGCGGCGCGATCGTAGCGCCGAAGCTCAGGTCCTGTCCCGCGTCGGCGGACATGGACATCGAAAAGCCGATGCCGAGACACCATGGCGCGACGACGCCCAGCGCCCAACCGAATCGCAACCGTCCCATACGCCGACGACGCCCCCAACAGAAGAAAGCGTGTCCTTTTCGACACGGCTTCCGTACTTCTCAACGCTCAGCATGGTTATCGCCGCTTAAGCTTGAAGAGGGGTTATGGGGGCGCGTCCCGCGGCGTTTCAGTTTGGCGCAAGTCGGTGGGGCGAGTTGGCGGGCGCGACCCGCGCTTCGCACGGCCGACACTTCGCCGCACGGCCCCAAATCAAGCCTTTGGGCCCGTTTTTCCATTGGAGGGGCAGGTTTGCTTTCCAGACCATTCCACGATATCTTACCTCTGTCTTACCCGTAGGATTTTGCGATGCCAAACGAACCCAAGCTTGTCGCGAAGGTCTCAACAAAGGGACAGATGATCCTGCCTGCGGCGATCAGACGGCGGCATCATTGGAACGCGGGAACACGGCTCGTGCTCGAAGAAACACCGGACGGCGTGCTTCTTAGGACTGCGCCCGCGTTCGAGGCGCGCAAGCCCGCCGAAATCTTCGGCTGCCTTACCTATAAAGGGCCACCGAAGAGTCTCGAAGAGATGAGTGCCGCCGTTGCTAGGGAAATCGGGCACCGCCATGCTCGCGGTCGATACTAACGTTGTCATTCGCTATCTTGTGAACGACGATCCGGCCCAAGCCGCTCGCGCCCGCAAAATCATCGATTCGAACGACGTCTTCGTCCCCAAGACAGTTTTGCTGGAAGCCGAATGGGTGTTGCGCAGCCTCTATGAATTTGTGCCGGCGCAAATCGGCGCCGCACTCCTGGGTTTCGCCGGCCTGCCGAATGTTCGTATCGAAAGCGAGGACGCGGTTGCGCGTGCTCTTGCTTGGTATGCCGCCGGCCTCGACTTTGCCGACGCGATGCATCTCGCCTCGGCCGAGCAATGCAGAAGCTTCGTCACATTCGACAAGGCTTTTGCGAAGGCGGCGGCCCGGATAACGGGCAAGACTATTCGCAGTCCGTGACAAGTGGAGCCGCGGGGTAAGGTGTTGCTTTTGTTGGATCGGCGAGGAGAACATAGCGAAGGCACCCACTTTCCCGGACGCATGCAGCGAAGCGGAATGCGATCCGGGACTCAGCGCAAAATGTTCGCCGAAGGCGTCCTTATGAGCAAGGCAGCATCATAAAGCGCTTCGCAACTTTCTAACGCTGGGTCCCGGATGCCCTTCCGCTGCGGGCCTGACGGCCCTCGCTTC
>JBKQHN010000177.1:0-32172 GCA_052148755.1 Beijerinckiaceae bacterium
GCGTGCGCTCGGCGCCAAGAACAGGATCGGGTTTTTTTTGCACGTGCCTTTCGTGCCGGCGAGTCTTCTGTCGATCTTGCCGAAAGCCGAATCTCTTTTGCGGATGCTTTGCGGCTACGACGTCGTGGGCTTTCAAACGCGCCGCGACGTGCACGACTTCGAGGATTGCCTTGCGACTTTCCTCAACCTACATCGTGAGCCGGGCCGGCCCGTCTCGCTCGACGGCCGCAGCATGTTGCCGGTCGCAACGCCGATCGGGATCGACGCACGCGGATTTGCCCGTCAGGCCAAGAAGGCGGTGAACAGCCGCGCCACGCACCGCATGGCCGAGAGCCTTGCCGGCCGCACCCTGATCATCGGAGTCGACCGGCTGGATTATTCGAGAGGGCTGCCCAATCGCTTCGAAGCTTTCAGACGCCTCCTCGACCGTTTCCCCGAGCATCATCTCAAGGTCAGCTATCTGCAGGTCGCGGCCCGCTCGCGTGAGGACGTCGTCGAATATCAGCGGCTCAAGCGGGAACTCGATCGTCTGACCGGCGAGATCAATGGCCGCCACGCGGAATTCGATTGGGTGCCTCTGCGCTATTTGACGCGCGCCGTCTCTCGCACCAGTCTCGCCGGTTTCTATCGGGTCGCCCGCGTCGGCCTCGTTACGCCCTTGCGTGACGGCATGAATCTCGTCGCCAAGGAATATGTCGCGGCTCAGGATCCCGAAGATCCGGGCGTGCTCGTCCTATCGCGCTTCGCCGGAGCCGCCGAGGAACTGACCGATGCGATCATCGTCAATCCGCACGATCCCGACGAAATCGCCGAAGCGCTGCATTTAGCGCTCAACATGTCGCGGGCCGAGCGCAAGCTGCGGCACGAAAAGCTGTTCGAACTCGTCTGCCACACAACGGCGAGCGCCTATTGCCGCGACTTCCTCGCCACGCTCGCCTCGATTCCTGCGCCGGACTAACCGCTTCCGGTGACCGTGCGAGATCAGGCGCCGTTACATCACGACGACTTTGGTGCCGACCCGGACACGGCCGTAAAGATCGATGACATCTTCGTTCATCATGCGGATGCAGCCGGACGAGACATTGGTACCGATCGTATAAGGTTCGTTCGTCCCGTGAATCCGGTAGAGAGAAGAACCGAGATAGAGCGCGCGCGCTCCCAGCGGATTGGCCGGACCGCCGTCCATATGTGTCGGCAAATCGGGCCGGCGCTGCAGCATTTCCGACGGCGGTGTCCAATCCGGCCATTCGGCCTTGCGGCTGATCGATTTGATCCCCGACCATTCGAACCCTGGGCGTCCGACGCCTATGCCATAACGCAGCGCTCGGCCACCCGGCTGGACGAGGAAGAGGAATTTATTCGTCGTGTCGATGATGATCGTGCCGGGCTGTTCGTGCCCGTTGAATTCGACTTCCTGGCGAAGATAGATCGGAT
Organism: Beijerinckiaceae bacterium; assembly: GCA_052148755.1. Taxonomy (GTDB): domain Bacteria; phylum Pseudomonadota; class Alphaproteobacteria; order Rhizobiales; family Beijerinckiaceae; genus Methylovirgula. The sequence goes on from JBKQHN010000177.1 coordinate 1,435, forward strand.
CGATGCTGCGACGCGGCTGCATCTCCGGCTCATAATGGGCGGACATTGCCGAGGGCTGCGCCGGCCCATAGGCCATCGCATCGGGGGCTCGGCTCGGATGCGGCGGAGAGTTCCGTCCGGTGACGAGAAATTCGAGAAAGCCGCCGCCCAAATTGCCGGAGTCAGTCGCAGCTTCTGCCCTCCGCGGCGCGGGAGGGCCGGCTGGGGGTGGAGGTACATTGTAAGCGGATGCCTCGGCAGCCACCGGCTGGCCTGGTCCGATGCCCGGAATAACCATAGGATCAGCAAGCGCGAGCCCCGGCGGGGCGAACAAAGCCGAACTCGCTAGCAAGAGGGCAAAGCGCCGATAATTTGCCATTTGCACGAAACCACAATCACGAACGAAGACGAACAAATTATAATTCAAAATATCGGTTTGATTTGATCATTCGTCTTTCGTGGTTAGCAAAATCATAACAGACTCAGCGAGGTAGAGGGCGCGCGGTTCAGGGTCTCAACACCTCGTCCAGCGCCCGCTTTGGGCTCGGACCCGCGGCACGCTCGGCGACACCCAAACGGAATATGAAAGTCGACTCCCGGCCCGGTGCGTCGGCCAACTTGGAAATTGCCGTTCGAAAACTGTCGGCCCTGCCGAGCATCGCGTCGCGGTCGATGCATTCGACGGGTTGATTGAGCGGCTGCGCGGCGAATCCTTCGACGGTCGCAGCCAGATGCAGCCGTTGCCATGCGCGTCCCGCCGCAATTGCGGAGCGCATGTCGAGCCGGTTTCGGACGAGAAGCATGCCAAGCACCGGCGCGGCCGGAACTTGCGTCTCATGCGTGATCGAGAGCCAGTATTGGTCGGCGGACTTCGCGTCCAAATCGGGCAAAAGCTTGGTGGCGGCCGTCACAAAGGGTGAAAGACCAGCTGTGTCGACCGTCACGGCGTCGCGATGAGCGGCGATGTCGCGCCGCCCTGTCCGAAACCAGCGTGCACTATCGGCCGACATTTGCGGATCGTCCGCAATGCGGGTGGTGGCCTCCACGATGATCGTGCCAAAGCACCGCAAAACCTGCAAATGCGCAGACTGGCAATTAAGCGCAGTCGCCAAGATCGCCTATTTTTTTGATTCTTGAACAGTATTGATTTTGCTGAAGTTGAGCAAAATCAATCGTCGATTTAACCAGGCATGGCTGCTTAGCACTGCTTCAAAACGGATGTCACATTCTTGGCAAGGTTCTGGTGCCAAGATTTGACGGTTACCCGAAAACGACTTACGTAACCGCTGTTGTTCCAGTAGCCAAGGAGGACCTAAATGCGCGCCATCATTCGTCCCGTCGCCGCAGCATTGAGCATTGCATGCATGACTTTGTTGACGGTCCCTGTCTCCGTGGGAAGCGCCTTCGCGCAGGACAAACAGGCCGCCCCAGCCGATCAACCCCTGAAGCAGATCGCGCTCACGGAGAAGCAAATCGAGGGCGTGATCGCGTCAAAGACAGACATCGATGCGATCTTACAGAAACTACCCGAAGGGGCCGAGCCAGATGCGAAGGTGATTGCCCAACTTGATGGCATCGCAAAAAAGCACGGCTTTGCGAACTATGCCGAATATGACGCCGTCTACAGCAACATCGATTTGGTTGTTGGGGGATTCGACCCGGAGACAAAGAAATATGTAGGCCCGGAGGCTGTCATCAAGAAGCAAATTGCCGAAATTCAGGCTGACAAGTCGATGCCGGCAAAAGACAAGAAAGAGGCGCTTGCCGAATTGAACGAATCTCTGAAGTCTATAACGCCGCTTCAATTTCCTGCGAATTCCCAAATCGTCGCGAAATATTACGACAAGCTCAGCGCACTCCAGCCGCAAGATCAAAAGTGAACAATGTCAACGTAGAGATTGGGCTGCGTCGACTGGCGCACTCGCTTAATCTACGAAATGGCCGGAGAGAAACGACGTCTCGGCTTGCGGCACGGTATTGAACATCTGACTCGCGGTCATATTGACCTCTGTAATGGTCGCTGCGAGTCGGGCCTAGCTCGGATTAGGATTGCGGCGACACTTATACCATTGGTCACGAGCGAGGGGATCAGATCAGGCTCACGTGTGCGGCCACGACTTTCCAGCCCTCGCTCATGCGCACCCAGGTCTGCATCTGGCGGCCGGTTTTTTCCGGCGCGGAATCGCGCCGGAATAACGTTGAAGCGGTCGCGAAATCGCGCCCAAAGGTCGTGATCACCACTTTTTCGAGACGCCGCGCCAAGCCCAGCGGCGATCGTGCCGCGCGGAAAGCGGCAATCTCATCGTAGCCGTAAAGATTTTCTCCGCCGCCGTAGCGGATCACATGCGGACTCTTCCAGAAGAAAAGATCGAGAGCTTCGACGTCATTGCCGGCGAGCGCTTTTTCATAGGCTTCGAATGCCGCAGTGACTTCGGCGAAGACATCGGGCAGGTTGACCGCAAGGTTGGGCATGGCAAAGTCGGACATGAAATGAAGACCCATGGGCGTTTGAATGGCGTCTGCGGCGCCGCCTTCATCCTCGAGGTGTTGTCACTCTCCACCAAGAGATCGCCGCCAAGAGATCGCTGCGAAGAGATCGCCGCGTCCGCTCGCGCTCGCCAGACCGACGATAACCTCTTGCCGCTCTAATCTCCACCCGTTTCGTGCAAGCGGGTCACAGGCGCTTCGCTGGCAGGCGCCGGGACAGGGATTGCATAGGGCGAGCGCGCAGGGCATGTTGGCGGCAATGATCGCCGACTCGGCGCCGGCTGAGCGCTGCGGCAGTCCTCCGTTCGGCGGCGACAATTCCAACCAGCGCCGATTGCGCAGCAGGGCTTGCCCGGATCAGGCTGACGATCGTGCAGATTTGCCGCGAGGATTGCAGATCCTTCCGCTGGCCGAAAAGTTATGGCTTCGGGACAAGGACCCTTGATGAATGAGACTTCGCATAACGTGAAGATCCCGGCGGCAATCCACAATTCGATTGCGGACGCGCGCACGCTGCCGGAATTGTTCCGTGCGCGAATCGCGTGCACGCCCGCCGCCGTCGCCTATCGACAATATGATGCGAACTGCGGCGACTGGGTCGATTGGACGTGGCGCAGGACTGGCAACGAAGTCGGCCGCTGGCGCGCGGCGCTCGCGAGTGAGCAGCTTGCAGGTGGTTCGCGCGTCGCCACGTTGATGGCCAACAGCGTCGACTACGTCTGCGTCGATCAGGCAGCACTCTCGCTCGGCCTCGCCATAGTGCCGATGCATGTGACCGACAATCCCGGCAATCTTGCCTACATTCTTAAAGACAGCGGGGCATCCGCGCTGATCATCGATAACCCGGCCTATTGGGCGCGGCTCGCGCCGGAGGTCCGCGATCTTGCCGATCTGAAGCGCATCGTCGTCATCGCTGACGGTGACGGCCCGATCGAGGCGGACGCACGCGCCATGCGCGCTTCGTTATGGCTGGGCGCAGCTGAGGCGCGCGAGGCTCCCGGTGTTATTGTCGCGCCTGAGACGCTGGCGGCGATCGTTTATACCTCTGGCACCACCGGGCGCCCCAAAGGCGTGATGCTGTCGCATCGCAATGTGGTGTCCGACGTCCTCGGCGTGCTGCAAGTCATCGCGGCCGCCCCCGATGACTTCTATCTGTCATTCCTGCCGCTCTCGCACACGTTCGAACGGACGGCCGGCTATTACTTGCCCATCGCAGCGGGCAGTACGGTCGCTTTCAGCAGGTCGACCGCGTTTTTGAGTGAAGATTTGCGCACGGTGCGTCCGACGATTCTGATTTCAGTTCCACGCATTTACGAGCGCGCCTACCTTCACATTCAAGAGACACTGGCGCGGCAGGGCGCTTTGGCGCGATGGCTCTTTAATTTGACCGAACGCATCGGCTGGCGGCGGTTTCTCGCCGCGCAGGGAGATGCGCCGTCTCGATTATCGCTTGCGGAGCGGCTCGCGTGGCTCGCGCTGGACAGACTCGTCGCCGCGAAAATCCGCGCCCAATTCGGCGGCCGGTTGCGCGTCGCTGTCGCGGGCGGTGCGCCTATGCCTTTGGCGGTTTCGCGCTGCTTTTTGGCCATGGGCGTCAACGTGCTGCAGGGCTACGGCATGACCGAGGCTTCGCCGGTGGTGAGCGTCAATCGGATCGAACGCAATGACCCCGAGAGCGTCGGCGAAGCGATTCCCGGCGTCGAACTTCGGATCGGCGACAACGACGAGCTGCTGGTCAAAGGGCCCGACGTCATGCTCGGCTACTGGCGCCGCCCCGAGGAAACCCGCCGGGTGCTGGAGCCCGACGGCTGGCTGCATTCGGGCGATCAGGCGCGAATCCAAGACGGCCGTCTTTTTATCAAGGGGCGCATCAAAGACATCATCGTCACCTCCACCGGCGAAAAGATCTCGCCTGCCGATCTGGAGCAGGCCATCACCGACGATCCACTGTTCGAGCAGGTGATGGTGCTCGGTGAGCAGCGTCCGTTCATTGCCGCAATTGCCGTGCTCAACCGCTCGATGCTCGAGGACGAGTCGAGAAGGCTCGGGCTCTCAGGCACGTTGAACGATATCCTCTCGTCGGACCGGCTTCGCGCGCTTGCGCTCGCGCGGATCAAGCGGGCGGTGGCGCATTTCCCTGACTATGCGACACCGCGCAAGGTTTGGCTGACGCTCGATCCTTGGACCGTCGGCGCCGGCCTGATGACACCCACGCTGAAGCTCAAGCGGCAAGCAATCGAGGGCGCTTACGCAAACGTGATCGCCAGCCTCTATGCGAAGTGACAGCACGATAGGATAAGGAGGCGCCATTTATCTGGCACGCTGCTGAGGACTCTGGGACCCTCGCATGCTGCGCCAGAAAAGCATCGAACAGTGAGGCGTCATGCCAATGCGTAGGCTCCAGTGTCTTTTTTCAGTTCTCTTTCTGGCGACAGCATCGGCGGCTGAGGCGCAAAGCGCCCTGCCGGAAGGCGCAGGCAAAGAAACGGTCGCAACAATCTGCACCGCGTGCCATGCGCTGGAGCGTATCACAGCTTCGGGCCACGATCGTGCGGGCTGGGAGAATGTCGTCCATATGATGATCAATGCCGGCGCGCCCCTGCCCGCGGAGAAGGTCAGCGTCGTCGCGGACTATCTCGCGAAGAACTTCCCGCAAAAAACTCAGCCCAAGGCGGTGCTGATCTTAGGCGCCGTGACGGCGGAGATCCGCGAATGGAGCGTGCCGACGCCGGGCTCGCGGCCACACGATCCGCTCGCGACACCCGACGGCGCGCTCTGGTACACCGGCCAGATGGCGAATGTGCTGGGCCGGCTCGACCCAAACACCGGCACCTTCAAGGAATACGGCCTGCCACCGACGTCGGGGCCGCATGGCCTCGTCGCCGATGCCGAAGGCGACATCTGGTATACGGCGAATTTCGCCGGCTATATCGGCAGGCTCGACCCGAAGACCGGCGCGGTTACGCAATATCCGATGCCCGACCCCGAGGCGAAGGATCCCCACACGTTGGTGTTCGACCAGAAGGGCATCCTGTGGTTCACGGTGCAAAACGGAAATAGCATCGGGCGGCTCGATCCGAAGACGGGCACGGTGAGGCTTGTGAACGTGCCGACGCCGCTTGCACGGCCCTACGGCATCATCGTCGATTCAACAGGCGCGCCGTTCTTCGACGAGTTCGGCAGCAACAAGATTGGGCGCGTCGATCCTTCGACATTGGCGATCCGCGAATTTGTCCTGCCGCACGAAGACTCGCGGCCGCGGCGCATCGCCATCACCAACGATGACATCATCTGGTACACGGACTATAGCCGCGGCATGCTCGGCCGGCTCGATCCCAAGACCGGCGCGGTCAAAGAATTTGCCTCGCCCGGCGGGCCGCAGTCGCGCCCCTATGGCATCGCCGCGCTCGACGGCGTGATCTGGTACAGCGAATCGAACATGGAGCCGAACACTTTGGTCCGCTTCGACCCGAAAACGGAGAGTTTCCAGAGCTGGCCCATCCCCTCCGGCGGCGGTGTCGTCCGCAATATGATGGCCATGGGGAACGACAGACTGGTTTTGGCTTGCAGCGGCGTCAACGGCGTGGCGCTCGTCGAGATCAAATGAGAATCCCGCTTCATGCCGCCGGGCTTGGCCCGGATATCGACTCGGGGGATTTCCGAATCGGCGAAATCTAGATGTCTGGTCGCCAAAGTTGCCAGCAATCGCCATGAAATCAGTGCGGCTCGCGCCGCAAAGCATCAGCCGCATCGCATGGCTGAGCGGTGAAGTGCCATTGCCGGCTGCCTTACGTCATCAAGACGGAGCTTCGCCTTGTTTTGCAATGACTTGGCGATGTTTTTTCGACATAGCGGCAGCGACATTATGTTGTCGAAATATCACAGACTTTGCTTTTGTTGGCATCTACAAACGCGCGGATAAATATGTCGCTACAATCTATGCTAGAACATGGAAGAGATTCCCTAGCGGGGGGCGCGACAATGGACATTCGGAGACTTTTTATCGTCGGCGTGAGCATCCTGTTCACAAGCTTGGCCGGAACCGGTTTTGCTCAAACAGCCAATTGGTCCGGACCCTATGTCGGCGCCTTTGGCGGCTATGGGTCAGCAACCCAAGGTCAGCACGATACCGGCATTCCGTGCCCAGCTGGTGATACTGGGACATATCCGAATTGTGTCGTACCGACCTTCGATGGCCGCTACAATTTGAGTGGTGGGCTGGGAGGCGGCTTGATCGGCTACAATTTCGCTTCCGATCCGTTCATCGTAGGTGCCGAAGGCGACATCGCCGGCGCCGCGCTTGCGGGATATTCGAACAATTGCGGGACGGTCCCGCACCCCTGCGGCGGTGACATCTATGCGATGTCCGACATCCGCGCTCTTGTCGGCCTTCCTTTTGGGCAGTTCATGCCGTTCATTGCCGGCGGCCTCGCAGTGGACGATATCCACGCCTACGATAGCTTGTTCGGAGTTTCGGGGACCCATTGGGAAGCCGGGTGGACCATTGGCGGCGGCATCGACTACAAGATCACGACTCAGCTTTCGCTGCGTCTCGAATATCTATACCAGGACTTTGCTCGCCAGACGTTCTTCAACATTGTCCCCGGCGTTCCTGAGAGGCTTCGCACCGATGTGAATATCGTCAGAGCCGGTATCGTGTGGAATTTTGGCGCGGCTCCTCCTCCGCCCGCGCCTTTGCTTGCTAAATATTAGAGCAGCGATCTAATCCTGCGTCTCCATAACGGCTGCGTCGGGTTCTGCCAGTCGGACTGGACCGCTCGCCGCGGATTGGAATATAAGTTCGCCTCGAACTGGTCCGTTAAGGCCGAATACCTCGGTTACGATTTAGCGAATAATTCGCAGTCGTGCGGCAGGTCCGCTGTCGCTTTGCCTATGATGTCACGAGGACCTCGACCGACATTCCCTGAAAGGCATCGCTCATCCCGACGAAACTGCCGGTGATCGGCATGGCTTGCCGGATGTCGCGCGCGACGGCCACGGGGATCAGATTGAAGCCGCCGACGCTGCGGTTCGTCGGATCGAAGGTGATCCAGCCGGCGCCCGGCACATAGACTTCCGCCCAGGCGTGGGTCGACCCGGTATCTCTCGGCCCGACAACGTCCTGATCCGGATTGTACATGTAGCCGGAGACGATCCTCGCCCCGAAACCGAGACTGCGCGCCGCTTCGATGAAAAGGACCGCCAAGTCCCGGCAGGACCCCCATCCGCGGTTCAAGGTCTGCGGCGGCGTCTGCGTGCCCTCGTCTTCACGGCTCTGATACGAGATCCAGGACGAGATCCCGGCATTGAGGTCCTTCAGCAGTGACAGCGTGTCGGTCGGATTGGTGCGGACGAACGCCTGTGCCCAGTCGCGCAACTGCCCTGCCGGATCGTCATATTGCTGAACCGTCAAGGCGCCGAGATCGGTCCACTCATCCGCGGAATAGCGGAAAGGGTAGAAGATGGCGGCGGAGCCGATGTCGAAGACAGGCCAGGCGGCGGTGTCGAGTTCGAGCTCCATGACGCTATCGATCACGAGACTGTCGGTCATAGTCGAAAAGGCGGCCGTCGCGACGGCATTGTCAAAGACATCATGCGCAAAGGTTACCACTGCGGCGGGGGTTACTTCGAGATGGCTCGAAATCAGCCGAAGATCGCGGCTCTCACGCGGGCGAAGCATCAAACGGTGCGGCCTGAGGCTCACCGGCTGGCGGTAGCGATAGGTTGTCCTGTGACGGATCTTGAGCGTGATCAACGCGAACTCCAATGGGGTGGCAGTCCGGGCGCGGTTTGCGACCGCTCGTCTGCCTTGCGACTCGTAGGCTTCGAGCGGCCGACTGCGAAACATGCAAGCTATGTGCTGGTCAGTTCCTCCACTAGATCACGATGATTTTGGATTGATTCAATCCAAAATCATGAACGTGATCGATTCTAATAAATTAGAGCGGGATGCGGGCGGAAAACCGGTGTCCACTTTTCCTCATCCCGCTCTAGCATGTGACATCGACGTTTCAGAAAATCCCTGTAAAATACTTATTATTTCAGCGTATTTTCGCGCTTATTAGGTTGCTGCATAGTAGTTTATAAATAATGCTTGAATTTTCTTGCAAGAAGGCGCATGTTGGTTGTGTCGATAGACGGCCAGATAACTTGGCCTTGCGCTGAAGAAATTTCGCGCCAAGCTGACGATATTCTCACCTGAAAATGCGATTTCGACGGTTCGCGGCTTCGCGGGCAAGCAAAACTATATTTGTGAAAGGGGTTTCCATGACTTCGGGAACCGTGAAGTGGTTCAACGTCAATTCGGGCTATGGCTTCATTGCGCCGGATGACGGCGGCAAGGATGCTTTCGTCCACATTAGCGCAGTTGAGCGCTCAGGCATCGGCGGCTTGCATGAAGGTCAGAGGATAGGCTTCGAGCTCGTCTCCGACGGCAAGAGCGGCAAGATGTCGGCCGACAACCTCAAGGTTTTGGCCTGATTGCAACGTCGGCGGCTTTGGAATTTCCGAGCCAGCCGACATCCTGCATCACTTCATCGAAGCCGACCGCGGATGTACCGGCGGCTGAGCTTGTGAGGATGCGGGAGCATGATGGACGGGGCGCTAGCGCGTCTTCCGGTCGGCTGGAAACACCCGATCAATCAAGAATTCGCGCCAATTCCATAAATTGGAGCATGTCCCTATCGGAAAAATGGATCCACTTTTCCGGGGTGCTCTAAGCGCCTTATGGCCCCGCACCTCAAAAAGGTCGCGGGGCTTTTCTTTTGCATCGATTGCGCCGATGATCGGCTGCACAAGTAAACATACAGGAGGACAGCATGGCCAAGGGACAGAAGCACGGCAATCGGGAAATCAAGAAGCCGAAGAAGAAGAAGGAAGCCGTGACGGCTCCCTCCCCATTGACCAAGGGCATGACGGCTTCGATCGGAGTTCCGAAGAAGAAGAGTTGAGACGGTCGCGAACGACCAGCTGGACGAACTCGACAAACACCGACCGGCTCCCGCTTGCGTGGGAACGACGCGCGTCATTATCGCGGATTTTCGCAAACGCTCTTTCGTGGGACTATGCAGGCGGACAAACACTCAGTGACGGATATATCGCATGCGTAGTGTGATCATAGCCGGTCTTTTCTGCGTCGCCGTCGTAACCCTCGTAGTCACGCAAGCCCTTGCGCAGGCGCAGGCTTGGACCACCTATCACAACCCGCGATTTGGCACGACGGCGGATGTGCCGGCAGGCTGGCAGCCGGGCCCGCCGCCCGACAACGGCGATGGGCTCGTCTTCACGTCGCCGGATGGAACCGCGCATCTCACGATCTCGGGCAGCTTGAATGTTTGGGATATGATCGAAGAAGCGATGGAAATCTATGAGATAGGCAATGCGGGCGAAAAGGTCACCTACACACATCGCGAGTCAAAGGCCGTCACGGTCTCCGGCACCAAAGGCGATCTTATTTTTTACGCAAAGCACATTCTGTCCTGCCGCGATCAGGTCTGGAATTCGATTGATCTCGAATATCCGGCGGCGCGAAAGAAAGACTTCGACCCGCTCGTCACCCACATTGCGCATTCGTTGCGGCCGGGCGTGAGCGAGCAGGTCCAAGAGTGTAACAAGTGAAGGCCATACAGAGTATTCAGCGTCGTCACGCGGCTTTGTGGCGCGCCTGCTCGGCGGCGTAAAGCGCGTGCTCTTCCGACAACGCGCGCGCGATGCTCGGGCGCTGCTTCAGCCGCGTATAATAGTCTTGCACCGCCGGCCATTTCTTGAGATCGACCGGTGTCGCAATCTTCCAATTCAGCACGGTGAAGAGATAGGCGTCGGCGACGCTGAAGCGATCGAGCAGGAATTCGCGGCCGGTGAGATAAGTGTCGAGGTAAGCGAGGCGGCTGTCGCCTTTCTTCAATATCAGCGCTTTGGCCTCCTCAGGCATTTTCGGATCGAACAGCGGGTTGAACAAAGCCTTGTGCAATTCGGTGCCGATGAAGCACAGCCATTGGTGCAGGCGCGAGCGCGCCATGCCGTCCTTGGGTGCCAGTGCGCCGCCGGGGACATGGTCGGCGATATATTGCAGGATGGCGGCGTTTTCGGTGAGCACTTCGCCTTTATCGGTGCGAATGGTCGGCACGAGGCCGAGCGGGTTGACGGCAAAAAAGTCCGCGCCCTCGAGCGTCCGCTTGGTCTTCGGATCGACCTCGATGAAACGCGCTGGAGCGTCAGCTTCGTAAAACGCAATGCGCGAGGCCATCGAACAGGCGAGCGGCGAATAATAAAGATCCATGATGGACTCCACTCAGTGTTGTATTTTGTACCAACTCGCATAAATTATTGAAGCGGATCGCCGTCGTCAATGAGTTTTTTGCGAAATGGTACAAAAAGAAGCGGATGCGGAGCCGAAACGGCGTGGACGGCCGCGCGCCTATGATCCCGAAGCGGCGCTCGAGCGCGTCCTCGAGACATTTTGGAAAAAAGGCTATTCCGGCACCTCGCTCGATGATCTTGCCGCCGCGGCGGGGATGAATAGGCCGAGCCTTTATGCTGCCTTCGGCGACAAGCGTGCGCTCTATCTCAAAGCGCTCGATCATTATGGCAGACAGAGTGCCATTGGCCTGCGCACAGCGTTTGTCGCGGATCGACCATTGCGCGACGGGTTGATGGCTGTTTATGACACAGCGCTGTCGATCTATCTTCCAGCCAGGGGCCAGGCCCGCGGCTGTTTTGCCGTGGGCACGGCGACGACCGAAGCGGCCGCCGATCCAGATATACGTGCGGCATTGGCCAAGGGCGTGCGGGCTCTTGATAGAGCTTTCGAAACGCGCATTCGTGCGGCGCGCGAAAAGGGCGAACTCTCGCGCGACGCCGATCCCGCAGCGCTTGCCATCCTGGCTTCCGCGACACTGCACACGATTGCCATCCGCGCGCGCTCGGGCACACCGCGCGCCGAGCTCGAGGACTTGGCGCGAAAGGCGGTGGGCGTGATCTGCGGAAGGCAAATTGACCCCGCGTAAGGGGGCGGCCAGGCAGCATGCCGCCTATTCATCTCGCGCCGTCGAGCGCCGCGGCATTGGCTGCAATCATTGCAAAGCGGTCGGCGAGTTCGGCCAAAGCGGTTTTCTGCACGGTCTCCGCCGCAAGCGCGGTTCTACCGAGCGGATCGGGAATGTCGCGCGTCGCGGTCGCCGCAGCGACAATCGTCGTCTTAAAACCAAGATCGAGCGCAGCGCGCGCCGTGGCGCTGATGCACATGTGGGTCATGAAGCCCACCAGAATAATATCGCTGCGGCCCGTCGCCCGGATGCGCGCGGCGAGATCAGTCCCCGCAAAGGCGTTGGGCAGTTTTTTGGCGATCACCGGCTCATCGCCCTGTGGCGTCAATTCGGGTAGGATTTCGACATGAGAGCCGTTCACTTCGAAAAGACCGCGACCCGGCGGCGAATGCTGGACAATGTGAAATACCGGCGTTGCGCAGCGGCGTACGCTCGTGAGCACCAGCGCTGCGTCTTTGACCGCGGCATCGATGCCGGCAAGCGGCAAGGCGCCGTCGACATATTCGCGCTGGGCATCGACAATGACGAGCACGGCGCGATCGAACGAGGCTTTTGGCCAACTGGCCTTCGCTAATTCAAGCAAGGTTTGCGGAGGATTGGCCATATGCGATCTCCCTTTTGACCCGGCGCATCCGGAACGAACATCCGGAAGAATGCCGCTTGCCGGCCTGTGCGATAATCATCTATATCTCCACTATGGCTGAGCGAAAACGCACAGACAGGCTGGACTGGGAAGATTTGCGCTTTTTCCTCGCTCTTGCCGAAAGCGGGACTCTGTCGGGCGCAGCCCGAAAACTTCGCGTTAATCACGCGACTGTGGCGCGGCGCATAAGCGCGCTTGAAGCTTCGCTCGGGCAAGCTCTGTTCGATCGCCGCGCCGACGGTTATGCGCTCACGCCCCTAGGCAGGAACAGTCTCGACGCGACCAAAGCCATGGATGAGGCGGCACTGGCGGTGCTGCAGCGCGCCGATGTTTCGCATGAGCTCAAAGGCCGGGTGCGAATGACGGCACCGCGGGTGCTCGTCGACGGATTTCTGATCGACCGCCTCGGCGATCTGCACCGGCACCATCCTGGCCTCGATTTCGAACTCATCTCCGAGTCGCGCAATCTCAGCCTGGGGCGGCGCGAGGCGGAAATCGCCATTCGCCTCGGTGCACCAAAGGACGGCGACCTCGTCATGCGGCGCGCCGGCAGAATCGCTTATGAGTTCTTCGCAAGCCCAGCCTATCGCGACAGAATCGCGGCGGGTTCGGAGCCGGCCTTCATCAGCTATGACGAGGAAAACGACTTCATTCCCGAGGCGGCGCTTGTCGCGCGTCACTTCGGCAACCAACGTTGCGTGTTCCGCACCGACAGTCAAATCTCGCAGGCGGCCGCGGCGCGCGCCGGTTTGGGCATCGCCTTGCTGCCCTGCTATCTTGCAGCCGAGGATTCCCGCCTCGCGCCTGTTTCGCTCGGCTTTCCCCGTCACCAGCGCGACGTCTTCATTCTGACGCGACGCGATCTCGCAAAACTGCCGCGCATTCGCGCGGTCACCGATTATCTGGCCGCACTGTTCCGGCGCGAAAAGCCGCGGCTCGAAGGCCTCGTTCGGGATAAAGCGATAAAGCAATGAACGGTTGTTCGTGCTGCGGCGGGGCAGTCTTATTGTGCCGCAGCTTGGTCCTCTCCCTTAACCGCCTCGCCGCGCAGCGCGACATAAATCGCCGGTATGACGAGCACGGTGAGTGCCGTCGATGAAGCGAGCCCGAAGAGAAGCGAAATCGCAAGTCCCTGGAAGATCGGATCGGCGAGGATGACGGCCGCGCCGATCATCGCGGCGAGCGCGGTGAGCAGGATCGGCTTGAAGCGAATGGCTCCGGCCTCCAACAGCACGTCGACCAAAGGCCGGTCGGGCGTGCGCGCGTGGCCGATGAAGTCGACGAGCAGGATGGAATTGCGCACGATAATACCGGCGAGCGCGATGAAGCCGATCATTGAAGTCGCCGTGAACGGCGCATGGAAAAGCCAGTGGCCGATCATGATGCCGATCAAAGTGAGCGGGATCGGCGTCAGGATGACGAGCGGCAGTTTGAATGAGCCGAACTGCGCGACGACCAGGATGTAGATGCCGAGGATGGCGACGCCGAAGGCCGCCCCCATGTCTCGGAAGGTGACCCAGGTGACTTCCCACTCGCCGTCCCACAAAAGAGTGGGATGCGATTCGTCGTCAGGCTGACCGTGGAGCGCGATCGCGGGCTTCGGCACTTGGCCCCAGTCCGCCTTGTTGATGGCATCCGCCACCGCCATCATGCCGTACACCGGCGCCTCGAATTGGCCGGCGAGTTCGCCGGTGATCATCTCGGCGGCGCGGCCATTGTGGCGGAAGATGGGGAACGAGGCGGGCTCGCGCGTCACCGTGACGACATCGCCAAGTTCGACCACGCTGCGATTGCCCGGCAGCGCATTGGCGGGCACCGGGGTGGCGAGGGTACGTTCGTTCACGACCCCGTCGCCTTTCGGCAGCGCGATGCGGATGGGGATCGGCTGGCGGCCGCCGCCGCGATGTGAATAGCCGACAGTCGTGCCGTGGTAAAAGGCGCGCAGCGTATCATAGACGTCGCTTTGCTCGACGCGATAATATTCGAGATTGTCCTGGTCGATGCCGATGCGCACGCGTTCGGGCTGGTTATGATAGCTGTCGTCGACGTCGACGATGAAGGGCACGCTCGCGAAAGCCTCGCGCACTTTGGCCGCAACGGCCCGCCTTGTATCGGCATCCGGTCCATAGACTTCGGCGAGCAGCGTGCCGAGCACCGGCGGCCCTGGTGGCGGCTCGACGACTTTTACCGCCGTGCCCGCAGGCAGGCCGAGGCTATTCAGGCGCTCGCGGATGTCGAGCGCGATGGCATGGCTCGGCCGGTTGCGCTCGCCTTTCGGCACGAGGTTCACTGCTATGTCGCCCTGCTGCGGCTCGGCGCGCAGATAATAATGGCGCACGAGGCCGTTGAAGTTAAAGGGCGCCGCGGTGCCCGCATAGGTCTGGAAGGAGACGACCTCGGGCACCGCCGCCAACCGGTCGACTATCGCCTGCAGAACCCGGTTGGTGTCTTCGACGGAAGATCCTTTCGGCAGGTCGACGACAACCTGAAGTTCCGTCTTGTTGTCGAAGGGCAGCAGCTTCACCGTGACGCTCCTGGTGTAGATCAGCACGAGCGAAGCGAGCGTGGCGAAGCCGACGATGAGGAGGAAGGTCCAGGCGCGCCGGCGTGTCGCGAGGATCGGTTTGGCGATTGCGACATAGCCGCGGCCGAGCCAACCACCGGAACCTGCTCCATGCCCGCCATCTTGGCCATGCGCCGCCGCATGGCTCTTGCGGCCAAACTTCAGCATGAGCCACGGGGTCAGCACGACGGCGACGAAGAAGGAGAACAGCATCGCCGCAGAAGCATTGGCGGGGATGGGGCTCATATAGGGACCCATCATGCCGGAGACGAACAGCATGGGCAGAAGCGCGGCGACGACCGTCAGGGTGGCGACGATGGTCGGATTGCCGACCTCGGCCACGGCATCGATCGCGGCTTTCGCCCGCGATCGGCCGTCCTGCATTGCCCAGTGGCGGGCGATGTTCTCGATCACGACGATGGCATCGTCGACGAGGATGCCAATCGAGAAGATGAGCGCGAACAAGCTCACGCGATTGAGCGTATAGCCCATGATGCGCGAGGCGAAGAGCGTCAGCAGAATCGTCGTCGGGATGACGACGGCGACGACCAGCGCCTCGCGCCAGCCGATCGCGACGGCGACGAGCGCGACGATCGAGATCGTGGCGAGGCCCAAGTGGAAGAGGAGTTCGTTTGCCTTCTCGTTGGCGCTCTCGCCATAATTGCGCGTGATCGTCATCTCGACGTCTTGCGGAAAGATCTGCCCACGCACCTGATCGAGGCGACGGATGATATTGTCCGCGATCACGACGGCATTGGTCCCTGGCCGCTTGGCGATGGCGAGCGACACGGCGGGCCGGCGCTCGAGCCCAGCGGTCGTCTTGCGCACGTCGTTGACACGCGCCTCGTTCGGCTCGGTGGCGAGCACCACCTTGGCAACGTCGCGGATATAGACCGGCCGTCCATCGCGGGCCGTGATCAGCATGTTGCCGATCTCCGACGCGGTCTGCAGCGTCTGGCCTGCAACGAGAATGCGCTGCTCGCCGCTTTCGCGGACTTGGCCGATCCGGAACGAGCGGTTGGCGCCTTCGATCTTGGCGGAGAGCTGCTGCAGTGTGATTCCGTAGAGCGAGAGCTTTTCGGGGTCGGGCTCGACGCGGATCTCTTCCGGCTGTTCGCCGACGATATAGGTCAGGCCGATGTCCGGCAGTTTCGCCACTTCTATCTGCAGTTCGCGGGTGAGGCGGGTCAAGCCGTTTTCGGTCCAACGCGAAGCGGCCGCCGGCGTCGGGGTCAAGGTGACGACGACGATAGCCACATCGTCGATGCCCCGCCCGACGATCAAAGGCTCGGGAATGCCGAGCGGGATGCGGTTGAAGTTGGCGCGCACCTTCTCGTGGACGCGCAGGATCGCGGCATCGGAACTCGTGCCGACGAGGAAGCGGGCGGTCACGACGACGGCATCGTCCTCGGTCTGCGAATAGACATGTTCGACGCCATCTATGCTCTTGACGATGGTCTCGAGCGGCTCGCTGACGAGTTTGACCGCATCTTCCGCCTTCAGGCCGTTGGCCTCGATCCGGATGTCGACCATGGGTACGGAAATCTGCGGCTCCTCTTCGCGCGGCAGCGTGACGAGGGCGACGAGCCCCAGTGCAAAGGCGGCGAGAAGAAAGAGAGGTGTCAGCGGCGAGGCGATGAAGGCCCGCGTCAAATTGCCGGCGATGCCGAGGTTCATCTTGCGCTTTCCGGCAACAGAACGCGATCGCCTTCCCGCAGACCCGTCAGAATCTCCACCCGCGGTTCGCCGTCGTCGGGGAATATTTCGCCGAGGATCACCGCCACGTCGAGCGGGCCATCGGGCGTCGCAAGACGAACATAGTCGACGCCGTGTCGCGTCGCGACCGCCGCTGGCGGGACGAGGATGGCCGCACGCTTGCCGACCGGCATCCAAACCAGCGTGCGTTCGTTGACGAAATAATCGCCCAGTCCCGCGACGTCGACGTCAGCGGTGACGCGGCCGGCCATGATCTCGGGATAGACTTTGACGATGCGGCCCTGCCGCGCGGTCGCCATGCCGCCGGTCTCGGAGGGGGACAGGCCGCGCCGCCCAATGAGCACGCTGCCGCCCTCCTTGATTTCAATCGCATGACGTTCCGGGAGAGACAGGCGCAGGTAATATTGGCCGCTGGCAATACGCGCGATTTCTTCACCGGCGAGAATGACCGAGCCAACTCTGAAGGGCACGGTCAGAACCCGCCCGGTCGTCGGCGCGAGAATGTCGCCTTCGCGAGTCCGCTGCCCAACAACCGCCATATCGGCCTCGGCGGCGGCAACCTGATTGACGGCGACATTCAACTTGTTTCTCGCCTGGTCGATCTGACTCTGGCTCGAGACCCCGCGCGAGAAAAGCTGTTGCGTCCGATCAAACTCTGTCTGCGCATTTTCGAGCTGAGATCTGAGTTCCTTGATCTTTGCGTTGGCGGAGTCGAGCTGGAGTGCGAGCTTGTCGTCGACGACTCGGCCGATGACTTCTCCTTCCCTGACCTCGCTGCCCTCAGTGACTGCGATCTCCCGGATCGTGCCGCCGATGCGGGCGCGGGCCGGCAAGATGGTGCGGCTTTCGACCTGCCCGAAGACTGCTTTCAGCTCTGGAACACTTGTCGCCCTGGCTACAAATTCCGCAGGTGCCGCGAAAGCCATGCCGCCGAGGGTGATGAATGAGACGAACGCGGGAACGAGAACTTTCAGCCGTTTCATGGAACTCTCAATGAAAGACGGTGCGCCGACACGGCAGCGCACAAAAGAGAACTTTCGCGTTCATTTAGCGGAAGGCGGCGCCGGCCTTGCAGCCGAGCCTCTTGAAGACGAGGGCCGCCGGGCAGAAGCCGGTGACTGACGCCTGCATCATGTTCAGCCCGGCAAAGGCCGTCAGCAGATACCAATAGGATGAGACATAGAAGCCGAGTGCCAGAGACACGAGCACCATGAAGCCTGCAAACATCAGCACCGCGCGATCGATCGACATTTTTCTTTCCCTCCAAACGGCGGACCGGCCGTCGCCCTTGCATTTAACATTCAAATATTTTAAATTCAAGACTATGAATGTAGCAGACATGATCCCTGCGTCTGAAAGGGCGGCCGAGCTGATGCGCAGTCTGTCGCATCCGCAACGCCTTCTCGCGCTCTGTGCCTTAGGTGGAGAGGAGAAGTCGGTCGCCGAGCTTCGCCATGAGCTCGGCATCGACCAAGTGCCGATGTCACAGCAATTGATGCGGCTGAGGGCCGATGGTCTCGTCGAGTCGCGCCGCGAAGGCACGAATGTCTATTACCGGGTCAGCCGGCCCGAGGTGCTGAGCGTGATCGAGGCTTTGCACGCAGCCTATTGCCCGCCAGCGGGCGCGAGCTGCGGCGAGACAACGGAAACGGAGACCGCGTGATAGGGCGCCGTCCCAAGCCGGGCATCGAGCCGCCTTGACGCGGCATGCCCGCTTGCGCGCGTATCCGTTTTGTTCTAGATCTTCTGGCTATCGACCCCTCCAATCCAGACGAAGCCGTATGAACGACGATTTCAAGCTCACGTTTTACCATTCGCCGAATTCGCGATCGGGAGGGACATTATTCCTGCTCGAAGAGCTCGGCGTGCCTTACGACCTGCACGTGCTCGACATGCAAGCAGGTGAGCAGCGTGCGGCGCCCTATCTCGCGATCAATCCCATGGGAAAAGTGCCGGCGCTGAAACATGGCGACGCGATCGTGACCGAGCAGGTCGCGATCTTCATCTATCTTGCCGACCGGTTTCCGACAGCAAACCTCGCTCCGGCCTTGAGCGATCCGCTGCGTGGGCCTTATCTACGCTGGCTTGTCTTTTATGCCGCCAGTTTCGAACCGGCGGTGATCGACCGCGCGCTGAAACGCGACCCGGCGCCGAAGACGATGTGCCCTTACGGCGACTTCGACACGATGTTCGCGACGCTCGTCGGCCAACTCGGTAAAGGTCCCTATATCCTGGGGGAGCGCTTCTCCGCGGCAGACGTGTTGTGGGCGACGGCACTCACCTGGATCACAGACTTCAAGCTCGTGCCCGAACGGCAAGAAATTCTCGACTATATGGCACGCGTGACCGCACGGCCTGCGGCCGCGAGAGCGCGAGCGAAGGATGCGGCGCTCGTTGCCGCGCGATCGCCACAGCAGACTTGACGGGTCTCTTGAGCTATCGGGCATCGGACGGATCCGCTTCCGGATCGGAATAAATGCTGCAATTCCGTTTGGCCTGTGCCGAACCGCACGAGAGCGGCCTTGCGCCGCCGCGACGCCTACACGATATTGGCGCCATGAAACGTTTGCTCCACGCCTTCTGGTTTTTCTGCGCCGCCGTCTTCCTCATCGAAGCTTGGCTTTGGGACGCGCTCGGCGGCCTTCTGCAACGCTTGGCCGCGCTGCTGCCGTTCGAAGCCTTGAAACGGGCCTTGGCGAAAGGGCTCGAGGCTATGCCGGCGCCTGTCGTCCTGTTGGTGTTTCTTATTCCGATCGCGGTGATCGAGCCGTTCAAACTACTGGCGCTGTGGGCGCTAACCCATCACCACGTGTTCTTGGGCGTCGCCTTATTCGTGGCGGCGAAATTCGCCGGCCTCGGCGTCACCGCCTTCCTGTTCGAGACGACGCGCGAAAAACTCCTGTCGATGGGCTGGTTCTTGCGCTTCTACGAATGGGTTCTGAAGATCCGCGCGGCAGCGCATGCCTTCCTCGCGCCTTACAAGCTGCGCATTCACGCAGCGCTCGCGCCGTTCAAGGTGCGCATTCACGAGACGCTCGTTCTCCTCAGGGCGAAGCTGCACGCGTCAGCCGCGCGCGGCGGTCTCGGCCGCCGGCTGCTGCTGCTCAGGGCGCGGATGCAAAAATCGCGCGGTCTGCCTGAAGCTTAGTGGCCCAGCACTTCCAACCATCTCTCCGCCTGCGCCCGCACATTGTCGGGCGCGGTGCCGCCATAGCTCGTGCGGCTTTTCACCGAGTTTTCGACGCCGAGCACCGTAAAGACTTCGTTGCTGATGCGCGGCTCGATCGCCTGCATGTCGGCCAAACTCAACTCTTCGAGGCCGATGTTCTTCTCGGCGGCTTTGGCGACGAGACGCCCGGTGACGTGATGCGCCTCGCGAAACGGCAGGCCGAGTTCGCGCACCAGCCAATCGGCGAGGTCGGTCGCCGTGGCATAGCCGGCCCCTGCCGCCGCTTTCATCCGCGCAAGATCGGGTTCGAAATCGCCGATCATCCCGGTCATCGCCGCAAGACATAGCGACAATGTTTCGAGCGCATCGAAAGTGCTCTCCTTGTCTTCTTGCATATCTTTCGAATAGGCGAGCGGCAGGCCCTTCATGACGACGAGCAGCGCGTTGAGCGCACCGATGACGCGCCCCGTCTTGCCGCGCACCAGTTCCGCCGCATCGGGATTGCGCTTCTGCGGCATGATCGAGGAGCCGGTGGAAAATCTGTCCGACAGCCTTATGAAGCCGAATTGCGGCGTCGCCCAGAGCACGATCTCTTCGGCGAAGCGCGACAGATGGATGGCGCAGATCGCAACCGCCGAGAGGGTCTCGAGAACGAAGTCGCGATCCGACACAGAGTCGAGCGAATTGGCAGTCGGGCGATCGAAACCGAGCGCCGCGGCGGTCGCCGCGCGGTCGATGGGAAACGAGGTTCCGGCAAGTGCCGCCGCCCCGAGCGGACATTCGTTTAGGCGGCGGCGCGCGTCAACAAGCCGGCCGCGGTCTCGGGCGAGCATTTCGACATAAGCGAGGAGATGATGGCCGAAAGTGACCGGCTGCGCCGACTGCATATGGGTGAAGCCCGGCATCACGGCATCGGCAAACAGCTTGGCCTTTTGCGCCAGAACGATTTGCAGATCCTTGATCTGCACATCGAGGGCATCGATCGTGTCGCGCATGTAGAGGCGGAAATCGACGGCCACCTGGTCATTGCGCGAACGCGCCGTGTGCAGGCGGCCGGCTGCAGCGCCGATCAAGCTGGCGAGACGCTG
Organism: Beijerinckiaceae bacterium; assembly: GCA_052148755.1. GTDB lineage: Bacteria > Pseudomonadota > Alphaproteobacteria > Rhizobiales > Beijerinckiaceae > Methylovirgula. Next base: position 22,124 of record JBKQHN010000177.1, read on the forward strand.
CTCGATGTTCATATGAATATCTTCGAGCGCGCGCGAAAACGTGAAGCTGCCATTCTCGATTTCGCCGCGAATGGCCTCTAGACCGCGGGCGATCGCGTCAGCGTCGGCCCGCGCGACGATGCCCTGATCAGCCAGCATGGCGACATGAGCCAACGAGCCCGCGATGTCCTGGCTGGCGAGTTTGCGGTCGAAATCGATCGAGGCGTTGATCTCTTCCATGATGGCGTCGGGACTGGTCGTAAATCGGCCGCCCCACATTTTATTGCTCATCGTCTTGCGCTCTTTCAGGCGCCTCGCTAACCCTCCACCTTGCGGAGAGACGCGCCGGCGAAAATTTATCCGGCTTGCGGAAACATATCGCAACGCAGGCCGTATAAGGGATTAGCTCTCCGGATCTTCGGAACATTTGCAAGGACAGCCGCGGCAAGCATGAGCTCGAATCCAAACAATGAGTCCGCGCCCGCCTTCAACGGAGATCCGTCCCGGCCGGAGAGGGGCGGACGCAAGATCATAATTCCCGCTGCCGCTGCGTTGGTTGCGCTCGCACTCATCCTATACGGGATCGGCACCCGGCGCGGCAAGGAAGTGGATGTGGCGGCGGCCTGCCCGGCGACATGGGGCCTTGTGCAAAAGCTGAAGCCGCTGGTGCATGGGGAGGTCGCAGCCCTGACGCTGGCCGCGAAGCCTGCACCCCTGCCGCCACTGTCCTTCTCGGGGTCGGATGGCAAGACCGTAACGCTGGCTGATTTTCGCGGTCGCGACGTTCTCCTCAATCTCTGGGCGACCTGGTGTGTTCCCTGCCGACAGGAGATGCCGGCCCTCGACCGCCTCGAAGCCAAGCTCGGCGGACAAGATTTCGAAGTCGTCGCGATCAACATAGATACGGCGCGGCTCGAGCGCCCGAAGGCCTTCTTGAACGAGATCGGTGTCAGGAGTCTTAGGTTTTATTCCGACAGCAAGGCCGATGTCTTCCAGGTCCTCAAGCAGGATCGCAAACTGCTCGGCCTGCCGACGACGATCCTCATCGGCAAAGACGGCTGCGAAATCGGCACGCTGGCAGGCCCGGCGCAATGGGATTCCGAAGACGCGCTGACCCTCCTCACGGCAGTGAAGGGTTAGCCTGTTTTGTAAGAGTGCCGAGCGCGCGCCGGTGATGTTCGGCCGATGCTTCGCTGAAGCAGCAAAAGACGATCCGCTCGAAAGGCCCCGGCAGGCTGCCAGCGATGCTCGCGACCGCGATATGCGCCGCGCGATCTGCCGGAAAGCCGTAGACGCCGGTTGAAATGGCCGGAAAGGCAATCGTTCGAAGTCCGTGCCGTCGCGCCACGTCAAGTGTATTTCTGTAGCAAGACGCGAGGTCTTCGTCCTCGCTCCTCGTGCCGTCATGCCAGACCGGCCCGACCGTGTGGATCACATAGCGCGCGGGCAGGCGAAATCCCGGCGTCAGCTTAGCCTCGCCCGTCGCGCAGCCGCCAAGCTCACGGCAGGCAGCCAAAAGCTCCGGACCGGCGGCGCGATGAATCGCGCCATCGACGCCACCCCCACCCAAGAGCGAATGATTCGCGGCATTAACGATGGCATCGAGCGCCAAGCGGGTCACGTCGCCCACGAGGATATCAAGCAGCGTGGGCCCCATGTCGAAGCGGTGCTGCACGGCCTTCTCGCCTGATGAATCCCGGGTTCGCCGCCCGAAAATGCGCCGTGTCCCGCCGGTCAGACCTTGGCCGGCACCTTGAACTCGACACCCTTGGTCGAAAACAGGCCGGCGAGTTCGCCCGATTGGAACATTTCACGGACGATGTCGCAGCCGCCGATGAATTCGCCCTTGACGTAGAGCTGCGGAATCGTCGGCCAATTGGAGAATTCCTTGATCCCCTGGCGAATCTCGTCGGTTTCGAGACAATTCACATGTTCGTAATTGACGTCGAGATAGTGGAGAATCTGCACCACCTGGCCGGAAAAGCCGCATTGCGGGAAATTCGGCGTGCCTTTCATGAACAGGACGACGTCGTTTTTCTCGACGATCGACTGGATGAGATCACCAATGCCAGACATAGAGATATCCTTTCTCGATTGAGCCGCGGCTTTGCAAGAAGCCGCCATGTAGTCGAACGCGAAGAAAAGCCAAACCTTATTTTGGTGCGGAAGTCTGTAACTGCAAGGCGTGCAAGGCGCCGCCCATGCTGGCGCCGAGCGCCTTATAGACGAGCTGATGCTGCTGCAGCTTCGACTTGCCGGCAAATTCCGACGAGATCACCACCGCCGCATAATGGTCGTTGTCATCGGCAAGAGCGGTGATCTGGATCTGCGCGTCGGGGATTGCGTCCTTGATCATCCGCTCGATTTCAGTTGCTGGCATGGGCATGATGAACTTGTCCTTGATTTCCCAAGCGGCGGCGCAGCAAGAGCCGCGCCAACAGCATGTCACGCTATTGCGCCGCTCATGAAGCCGGGCAGCCAGGCCTCGAAGAGCTGCCGCAAATCCTCGACGACTATGGCGGCCTCGCCCGCGAGCGTCAACGCGTCGCCGCCCGTCCTGCCGATCAAGGTGCAAGCGACGCCCGCCGCTTGCGCTTGGGCTTGGACCAGCTTGGCCTCCTCGGGTGCGGCCGTCACCAGATAGCGGCCTTGATCTTCGCCGAAGAGATAGCCATGCGCGGCAATGCCGGGCTCGAGATCGATTTTCGCACCCAGGCCACCGGCGATCGCCATTTCCGCAAGGGCTAAAGCAAGGCCGCCTTCGGAGAGATCATGCGCCGCGGTCACTGTTTGATTGCGAACAAGCGCACGTATGAAATCGCCGTTTTTCCTCTCAGCCACGAGGTCGACCGGCGGCGGCCCTCCATCCTCGCGCCCGCAGACCTCGCGCAGATAGGCGGATTGGCCGAGATGGCCGCGCGTCTCGCCGATAAGGAGAATTGTGTCGCCAGGTTGTTTGAAGGCGATTCCCCGGGTCGCGCTCACATCTTCGAGAAGGCCGACGCCTCCGATCGAAGGCGTCGGCAATATCGCGCGGCCGGGGCTTTCGTTGTAAAGCGAGACATTGCCGGACACGATCGGGAAATCGAGTGCTCGGCAGGCTTCGGCAATGCCTTCGATCGCGCCGACCAATTGGCCCATGATCTCGGGCTTTTCCGGATTGCCGAAATTGAGATTGTCGGTGACGGCGAGCGGCGTGGCTCCGACGGCGCAGAGATTGCGCCAAGCTTCCGCAACGGCCTGTTTGCCGCCCTCGTGCGGGTCGGCTTCGCAGTAAAATTCGTTGACATCGGTCGTCAGAGCGAGGCCCTTCGGCCCTTCGCCGATGCGGATCACCGCCGCATCGCCGCCCGGCGCCTGCACCGTATTGCCGAGAATGAGATGGTCGTATTGTTCGAAGATCCAGCGCTTCGAACAGGCATTCGCGCTGCCGAGAAGCCGCCTCAAAGCCGCGTCGTTCGAAACCGGGGGCGTGATCGCGTCGGCGAGAATGGGTGCAGGCTTCGCCGCCACCACGAACGGACGATCATAGAGCGGCGCTTCGTCACCGAGTTGCTTGATCGGCAGATCGGCTTTGATCACGCCTTTTTGCTTAACGACGAAGCGGAGACTGTCCGTGGTCTTGCCGATGATGGCGAAATCCAAGCCCCATTTGCGGAAAATCGCTGCGGCTTGCGCTTCTTTTTCCGGCGTCAAGACCATGAGCATGCGCTCCTGGCTTTCCGACAGCATCATTTCATAGGCGCTCATGCCGGGCTCGCGGCATGGCACCGCGACGAGCTCGAGCTCGACGCCGAGATTGCCCTTGGCGCCCATCTCGACAGCCGACGAAGTGAGGCCCGCGGCGCCCATGTCCTGAATGGCGACGACGGCGCCCGTCCGCATGAGTTCGAGACAGGCTTCGAGCAGCAGTTTTTCGGAGAAAGGATCACCAACCTGCACGGTAGGCCTTTTTTCCTCCGCGTCCTTGTCGAAGGAAGCCGAAGCCATGGTGGCGCCGTGAATGCCGTCGCGCCCGGTTTTCGAGCCGAGATAGACGATCGGATTTCCGACCCCGGTTGCTTTGGCATAAAAAATCTCGTCTTTTCTGGCGATCCCCACCGCCATGGCATTGACGAGAATATTGCCGTCATAGCGGCGGTGGAAACGGGTCGAGCCGCCGACGGTCGGGACGCCGAAACTATTGCCGTAGCCGCCGATACCGGCGACGACGCCAGCCACGAGATGACGCGTCAAGGGATGCTCCGGCGCGCCGAAGCGCAGGAGATCGAGACAGGCGACCGGCCGCGCACCCATTGTGAAGACGTCGCGCAAAATGCCGCCAACGCCCGTCGCGGCGCCCTGGTAGGGCTCGATATAGGACGGGTGGTTATGGCTCTCCATCTTGAAGACGCAGGCGAGCCCGTCGCCGATATCGATGACGCCGGCATTCTCGCCGGGGCCTTGGATGACCCAAGGGGCCTTGGTCGGCAATTTCCGCAAATGCAGGCGCGAGGACTTGTAGGAACAATGTTCGTTCCACATGGCGGAGAAAATGCCGAGCTCCGTGAAGCTCGGCTGGCGCCCGATGAGCGCGAGGACGCGCTGATACTCTTCCGGCTTCAGGCCATGCGCGGCGACGAGTTCAGGCGTGATAGGAGGCTCGGTTTGCATGTTCTCTTCCACGATCGGTTGCTTCATAACCGTCGGGAAGGGGTATGGCAATTCGCCTGGAACGCCCGCCTTAGATCACGATGATTTTGGATTGAATCAATCCAAAATCATGAACGTGATCGATTCTAAAGATTTAGAGCGGGATATGCAGATAAGCTTGCGCAATCTGCGTAAACTTGATTGCGCCGGAAAAGCCGCGCAGCGTCCCACTTTTCCTCATCCCGCTCTTGGGAAGCGGCAGGTTCTTTTTTTCTTCGACGCAATAAGCCGAAGCTCACAGCGGAGGGCACCCCAAAGCGATCGTTAAAGCGGCTTCGGGGCGTTATATTGCAAATCGGCGCAGATGTTCATCCAGTGGATGGCCCTTCTCCCGCAAGCGGGAGAAGGCATGTCTCCGATCGATTCGTTTTTTTCCTGCATATCACCCAAATCGTCTTCGCGCCGACCCGAGCAAGCTCATTCACTGGCGTGGCGTCGATGTCGTCATGTTGACGATCTGAACGCGGCGATTGACCCCGTCCTGCGGATGCTCCGGGTCGATGAGCTGCACGCTGCCAAATCCTTGCGCCGTAAGCCGGCTCGCCGATATGTTGAAGTGGGTGACGAGATAATCGCGCACTGCCTGGGCGCGGCGTTGCGACAACAGCTTGTTGTAGGAAGCGCTGCCTTTGGCGTCGGTATGGCCGCCGACCAGGAATGTAAAGCCGGCAAGGCTCGGATCGGCGAGCGCCTTGCCGAGACTGTCGAGGGTGATGCGTGCGTCGTTTTGAAGAATCGCCGAATTATATTCGAAGGCGACATTGAGATCGACCGCGTTCTGGGTCGGCTTGGTTACCCCATCGGTCGGACCGATCGAGCGAAACCTCTTGCCGTCTGTGGGCTTCGCCGCGGTCTGTGTGCAAGCGGGATCAAGTTGGCATCTAATCGATTCGGGCGTTGGCACTTGCGCCAAGGCCGCCACCGGCGTGGCGAGAATTGCCAGCGCAGGAACGAGGAATGAAATCCGCATGGCTTCTTCCTTTCATGCTCCAGGTTGTGAGCACGCGGCTTTGTGTTGCGCGTGTTCGTCTTGGTTCGACAGGATTGCGCAAAAGCCTTTTTAGTCTGCGCGCAAGCCCCTATCTCGCCTCGGTTTTCAAGACTTGAATCGCTGCCCCCACTTCGCGATCGGCCATGTTCGCCACCGGTTTGTAAATAAGCGCCTTGCGCAAGGCCGAGAGAAACTCGCGTTCGCTCAGAATCTGCGGCAGTTGCGAGTCAAACAGTGGTGAGGCCGATGCGATCGCAACGACCATCTCGTTGCCGAAAGGCTCCTTGACCGGGAACGCGGCGCGGCCATCTATGCCGTCGCCAAACACTAGGCGGCGCCCCGCCGGAGTCTGCGGCAAGATCATGCCCTGCGGCTGTGCCAAAGTTATGACTTTTTCGTCGGCCGTGAAATAGGACAGATAGACGTAACTTGGTTTCGCCGGCGACTGCAATTCGACACGCAGTAACTCGCCGGCCTTGGCCACCTCTGCCGGGGAGGTTTTCAACGTCGGGTGGATCGCGGCGGCTTTGAGCGGCTTGTCCAATGTGTCGAGCGCCTCGCACAAAGGCCATGGCGCAACGGTGACCTTGCCGAGCGAATAGCCCGGTTCCTGCTTTACAACCTCACGGACTTTCTCCAGGTCTTCGTCGCTTCCGACGAAGCCGTTGAGCGTCACGCGGCCATTCGCGCGGATTTCATCGATCTTGCCACATGAGAGGTTTCGCAAATCCGCCAACGTCGGCTTTACCTTCGGCTTTGGCCGTTCTTTGGGCTCGTCCTTCGCTACGTCTTTTGGCTGTTCCTTCGGTTCATCCTTCGCGACATCCTTTGGCTCTTGCTTTGGCTCTTGCTTCGGCTCGTCCTTTGCTTCTTCCTTCTTTGGCGGCAACCCCTGCCAAGCCGCAACATCGAGCACGACCGCGCCCGAAATGCGGTTCGTCAGGGCCGCATAAGAGATCCAGGCATAGCCGTCGTCACCCCAGCCGCGACCCCAAGAATTCATAACGCGTGCCGCCTGCAGTTTGTCATCATTATAGCCGATGATGGTGAGGGTCTGCCAACGGTCCTCGCTCCCGGCTGAATCGAAATCGACTTCGTCGAAAATCCCGCCGCCGCGGAATTCCAGGAAGGCGGGAGAGACGCGGAATTGCACGACGACTGGATTTTGGCGTTCGATTTGGCCTTTGATGTCGTCTATGTGCGACCGATCGAGTACGTGGTAGCCTTTGACTCGAAAATCTTTGGCGCTGCTGATCAGCGAGGTGGACGGGGGCTGGCACTCCGGCTTGTAGGGAAAGGCCGCGAGCGACACGGCGCCCTTTTGCAGAACCTCGACAGTCTTGCTTATCGTCGCGCCCTCGTTGCAGTCGCCCTGCAACGCGAGATTGTAGACGTAGCCGGGGCTTGCCTCATTCTCCGGGCTTTCGATATCGCGGCCCTCGTTACGGCCGGCATAATAGCTGCGTGCCGCATAGGCGACTGCCCAAGCGGTTCCGGAGACGAGTTCTCCCTGGTCACCTACCGGCGGCATTTGTGGTGTTAGGTCGACTGATTCTCGCAGGAAGCCGCGGTAGCGGCCCATCGGTTTCGCCGTCGCCAGATCGGGATCCGCCGGCAAGCGGGACACCGCATAGTGCTTGTGCGGCGGGTCAGGCTCCGCCGCGGCGGCTGTGCCGCAAAAGCCCAAAGCTAGGACGAGGCCTAGGAAGCAAGTTAAACGACGCATGCGCAAGCCCTGCCAGACAATAAGTCGCGAAAAGGTGCCGCTGCGGCGGAAGCTGATCGCCGCCTGGACGGAATAGATCGAGACCGGCTCCAGAACAGGCTTTCGAAACCGCATCCCGCCTCTCCGACGGGGGATGTCGAGACCGTGCTCCAGCTCATTGAGCGTCAGCATAATTTCCTCTTCGTGGGACGAAATCCATCCGATCGGATACGCTCGCGAATTCTCTCTATGCCGAACTTTCGGACCTTTCTGTGATTTAAATCACATAAGCCCGAATGCCGTCGATTTTCCCATTGTTCGAACTCGGCCGTGGCAAATGCCGTCGCTGCATCGATCGCACTTCTATTTACTGCAAAATGCGCCCGAAATCCCAACAGATTTTGGCTAGGCAGCCGGCTATCTGGAAACTTGGTCACGCCGCGTCGGTCCCTGTGGGGCGCCGTCACTTCCCCGGAAAACGCGGCCGCCTCTTTTCGCGGAACGCAGCCAAGCCCTCGCAGAAATCCTCGCTCGTAAATGCGACAGACTGGGCGAAGGCTTCGGCATCCAAAAAAGCCTCGAGAGACATTTCGAGCCCATGCCGTAGCAGTCCTTTGGCGAGACCGATTGCGACCGGCGGGCCTTCGGCGAGGGTCCTCGCGACTTCGAGCGATTTTTCGAACAGCGCCGCATCCTCGAAAACACGGGCGATCAAGCCGATCGACAAAGCTTCTTCGACATTGACGTCGCGATTGGTCAAGACCAAGTCTTTCGCCCGAGCCATTCCAATTGCGCGCGGCAAAGTATAAGCGAGCCCGAGATCCGGCGAAGCGCCAATCCCGAGAAAGCCTGCTCGGAATGTCGCTTTTTGCGAAGCGCAGACGATATCGCCGACAAGCGCAAGCGAAAGCCCGGCACCGACCGCCAGGCCATTGACGGCAGTGACGATCGGCTTGTCGCCTTCGAGCAGCGGCTTCAGCCAATCATGCACGGCACGCACACGCGCGCGTGTCCCGACCGTCGTCAAACCGTCCATTGTCCGCAAATCACCGCCGGCGCAAAAGCCGCGGCCCGTCCCGGTGATGAGGATCGCGCGAACGGCCGGATCTTCGAGAAATTCGAAAACCCCGCGCGCCAGTCCATCCTTGATCGCAAACGAAAAAGCATTCAGCGATTCGGGCCGGTTGAGCCGCATTATGCCCACGGCGCCGTCGCGGCTGATCACGACGGCCTCTTGCTTTTCACCACTCATGTCATTTCACCGCCTGTTCGCGCCGCTGCGGAGCCATGAAGGGTGAGCACGATTCCACGGCGCGCCACCCTTCCCCAATTTGCAAGCACGTGCTTCACGTTCAACACTTCACTTTCGTCGCATCCCAATTCGATCTTTCCCTCAAAACGACCGCGGCAGGCCGAGAACATGCTCGGCCACATAAGAGAGAATGAGGTTGGTCGAAATCGGTGCAACCTGGTAAAGGCGCGTTTCACGAAATTTTCGTTCGACATCGTATTCGCAGGAAAAACCGAAGCCGCCGTGGAATTGCAGGCAGACATTGGCAGCCTCCCAAGAGGCGTCGGCGGCAAGCATCTTCGCCATATTGGCCTCCGCACCGCAGGGTTTATGCGCATCAAACAAGCCGCAGGCCTTGTAACGCATGAGGTTGGCGGCTTCGACATTGACATAGGCTTTGGCGATCGGAAATTGTACGCCTTGGTTCTTGCCGATCGGCCGACCGAAGACGATCCGCTCTTTGGCATAATTCGTCACCTTGTCGATGAACCAATAGCCGTCGCCGATACATTCGGCAGCGATCAAAGTGCGCTCGGCATTGAGACCATCGAGAATATATTTGAAACCTTTGCCCTCCTCGCCGATCAGATTCTCGGCCGGAACTTCGAGCTCGTCGAAGAACAGTTCATTGGTTTCGTGATTGACCATGTTCAGAATCGGACGCACGGTCAGCCCTTTGCCTATCGCCTCGCGCAGATCGACGATGAAGATCGACATGCCGTCGGACTTGCGCTTGACCTCGGAGAGAGGTGTCGTTCGGGCGAGCAGGATCATCAGGTCGGAATGTTGGACACGCGAGATCCAGACCTTTTGTCCATTGACGACGTAACGGTCGCCTTTTTTGACGGCCGTTGTCTTCAGCTGGGTCGTATCGGTGCCGGTCGTCGGTTCGGTCACGCCCATGGCTTGCAGGCGCAATTCGCCGCTGGCGATCTTGGGAAGATAGGTGCGCTTTTGTGCTTCAGAACCATGCCGCAGCAAAGTGCCCATATTATACATCTGCCCGTGGCACGCGGCGGAATTGCCGCCGCAGCGATTGATCTCTTCCATGATGACGGATGCGGCGGTCAGGCTGAGACCCGAGCCGCCGTAGTCTTGCGGAATGAGCGCGGCGAGCCAGCCCGCCTTGGTCAGGGCGTCCACGAATTCGACCGGATAGCCGCGCGCTTCGTCGGCTTTACGGAAATATTCATTTGGAAAATGCGCGCAGAGATCGCGCAAAGCTTCGCGCAATTCGGCATGATCGTCATAGTCGTGCATCGCAAACCCCTTGTTCTCGTTCAGTGCGACGTGAGATCAACCGCCTGGAGCGGCGGCGGCCGCATCGACGACGATTTGTGCCACCGTCGTGCGCTCGCCCGCCGCATTTTGCGCCCACAATTCGATCGACC
>JBKQHN010000178.1:0-40073 GCA_052148755.1 Beijerinckiaceae bacterium
TCGACGCACTCTGTCGCTGCCTTCGGCCGGCCCTTTGGGTTGCGTTTCGGCGGGCATCTGCGGCGTCGGACGGCTCAACCGTATCAACGGATACGCTTTTCGCCGCCCTTCTTGCAGCTGTCTCGCCTAAACAGCAACGCAGGCCGCGTCCAGTGTGAGAATTCCGGGCTATTATTGCGCATTTCTGATCTCTTTTAGCTCGATGGCGCGAGCCGGAGCGAAAAACCGACCACATATCCCTCGTTGCGGAGGCTGGCAGCGATGCTGCCGGCGACGCTGTTTGAAAACAACCGACGACGGCGGAAAACTCTGTTATTGCGAAAGAATATTCTATATTCGTTCCAAAATTAGAAATAGCGCTTTACGATAGGATCGAACAAGACAGATAGAATATGAATATCAAGCGACCCAGGTGGTCCCACAACGCGGGGGCACTTTAAAGGGCGAAGCACCCTAAACTGCGAAAATGGGCACATTTGCGCCAGCGCGACACTAGATCACGATGATTTTGGATTGGTCCGATCCAAAATCATGAACGTGATCGATTCCAATAATTTAGAGCGGGATTCTAGCGGAAAACCGGTTTCCACTTTTCCGCATCCCGCTCTATCGCGATACAAGTGGGAAATTCATGCAACCGGTAAAGAAATCCTCCAAGCTCGACAACGTTTGCTATGACATTCGCGGACCGGTCCTGGCGCGTGCCCGGCAGATGGAGGACGAGGGGCACCGCATTATCAAGTTGAACATTGGCAACCTCGCGCCGTTCGGCTTTGAGGCGCCGGAAGAAATTGTGCAGGACATGATTCGCAATCTGCCGGAATGTTCCGGCTACTCGGATTCGCGAGGCGTCTTCTCCGCGCGCAAGGCGATCATGCATTACACGCAGGAAAAGAATATCGCCGGCGTTGGCGTCGATGATATTTTCCTCGGCAACGGCGCATCGGAAATGATCGTCATGTCGATGCAGGCGCTGCTGAATGCGGGCGACGAAGTGCTGGTGCCGGCGCCGGACTATCCGTTATGGACGGCGGCGGCAACATTGGGCGGCGGTACTCCCCGGCATTACCTCTGTGACGAGCAATCGGGCTGGTTGCCGGACCTAGCCGACATCCGCGCCAAGATCACCCCCAATACGCGGGCGATTGTCGTCATCAACCCGAACAATCCTACCGGTGCTTTGTATCCAGTCGAGCTGCTCGAGGACATCGTCGAGATTGCGCGCCGGAACGATCTCATCGTATTTGCCGACGAGATCTACGACAAAGTGCTCTACGACGAGGAGAAGCACGTCTCCATTGCTTCGCTGGCAGATGACGTGCTGTTCATCACTTTCAATGGTCTCTCGAAGAACTATCGTGCCTGCGGCTTCAGGGCCGGCTGGATGGTGGTCTCCGGCGAAAAGAACCATGCCAAAGACTATATCGAAGGCCTCAACATGCTCGCATCGATGCGGCTGTGTTCCAATGTACCGGGGCAGTATGCGATCCAGACGGCACTCGGCGGTTACCAGAGCATCAACGACCTGGTGGCGCCCGGTGGCAGGCTGGCGCGTCAGCGCGATCTCGCCTGGAAGCTGATTACCGAGATTCCCGGTGTCAGCTGTGTAAGACCGAAGGCGGCGATGTATCTGTTCCCGCGCCTTGATCCCAAGCTCTATCCGATAGACGACGACGAGCAATTCGCCCTGCAACTGCTGCAGCGGGAGCGTGTGCTGGTGGTGCAGGGCAGCGGCTTCAACTGGCCGACCCCGGATCACTTCCGCGTCGTGTTCCTTCCTTACGAGGATGAATTAAAGGAGGCGATCGGCCGTCTCGCAAGATTCCTGGAGAGCCATCGCCGGCAGCATCGGATTTAAGGATCGCACGTTTTTTGATTTTTACATACATGGCGCAATGTCGGCTTTCCGAAGAACTGCGGGCGAGGCGGGCGACGGGTTGCCGTCGTCCGCCCGTGACCCCAATGAGACATTAGGTTGCGTACGCTATCCGTACCCAAATCGACCGCTTCAAAACTCTTCAGACGTGCTAATCTTCGATTTGGTCGGCGCCATTGTCCTGACCTGGGAACTAACAATTTGTTGCAATGGAGGTTCCAAATGCCCGTAGTTGTCGTTGTTCATCGTCTCAAAAACTTTGATGAGTGGATTAAGATATTCAAGGCCGACCCTCCACCAAAAGTTGGCCGTTGGCGACTGTTACGCGGGAGCGACGATCGCAACCGAGTTCACGTTGTCGGGGACGTGGCAGCGTCGGAAGTTAAGGCGGTAAAGGATTTCCTTGGGTCGCAACACATGCAAGATGTGTTTAAGCGTGTTAATGCGATGTCCACGGCGCCGCTCGAGTTCATCTGGCTCGAGGAGCTAGCACCCTAGTTCGCTAGCGATACGAAGGGCATTATCTGCCCGGTATCACGCCGACGTGGATGGTAACTTCACGCCGCTCGGCAGCGTTTAGATCTCGGTCAGAACGTGCGCACAGGTGCCTGCAAGTCGATGTCTCTTCGTGGCCGAAGCAGTCGGAAAGCTTTGGATCATTGGAACGCAGAAGCGGACGTTCATTTGATTTGGCCCAACAGTCTCAGTTTGACCCAGAGCCGACTTTCGTCACCCGATTTTGCCACGATGCGCAAGATGATTCTTTCTGCTGCCTATTGATCAAGGTCAAGGCAACAGGGGCGTGAGTGGGCAACGTGCAGATCAGGGACAAGAGCTATCCGCCAGTCTGTCTTTTGGAAGACCGATGCGCCTGAGCCGTGTCCTTCCTGGCATTTGTGCCGAGGAACTCGTGGATGAGCATCATCGGGAGATCAGCGCGTTTCGTTGCAATTATTGCGGTGGCTTCGGCGGCTTGTGCATTCTTGCGGGCGCTACCGGCCGTTGCTCAATTCCAACAAGAGAAGGACCGGTGCCTGAGCGAAAGCGCGGCGGGTTCCTTTGAGCTGCGGGTGGCCAGTTGCAGCACGCTCATTAAATACCAAGAGTTGGAAAAACGCGATCTTGCGGTTGCACTCACGATTGTGGGCATTGATTATATCAACAAAAGTGATACGGACCATGCCCTCGCCAATCTCAACGAAGCAATCCGCGTCGATCCGCAATATTTGCAAGCTTACCGCAACCGTGGCTGGATGTATTCGACAATGGGCGACTACGATCGCGCCTTCGCCGATTACGATCAGATGATCCGGCTCGATCCGAAAAATGCTCTGGCCTATAACGGCCGCTGTTGGGTTCGCGCGCTGCTAGGTCGCGACTTGCCGCAGGCGCTCGCCGATTGCAACGAGGCGCTTGAGCTGTCGCCAAATGATGCCCATCTGCTGAATAGTCGAGGGCTTGTGGAACTTAAATTAGGTGCTTTCGATAAGGCAATTGCAGACTACGGAGCGGCGCTCGCGCAAAATGCCAAAGACGCTGGCTCACTCTATGGCCGCGGAGTCGCTAGGAAAAAATCGGGCGACGCGGTGGGGGGCGACACCGACATCGCGGCTGCCGAAGCAATCAAGTCCGATATTGCCAAGGTCTATACCGGATATTTTGTCGCTGCTGCGCAGAATGAGCCGCAGATGGCCTCTCGCGATCGAGCTACCTACGCCGATAAGATCGCTGCAGAGTTCGGCTATGAGCCTTCCCGTCTTATCCCCGAGGATAATAGCGACTTAGAAGTTTGTTACCACGGCGTGGGCCCGTCGGCGATCGCCGCCTGCACACGATATATCGAAGTTCGAAAATGGAAGAGCGGTCCCCGCGACTGGACGCTTGCACTGGATTTGTCGGAACGCGGCTTCCAGTATGCCGCGCGGGATTCTTACGAGCCTGCGATTAAAGACTTCAGTGAAGCAATTAAGCTCGCACCTGGATCGGCACAATATTACATTTGGCGCGGCCAGCTGTGCGGAATGAATGGTGATTACGATAGCGCCATCCAGGACTTCACTAAGGCGATTGAATTGGTGCCCAATTACGCTGCGGCTTATTACAACCGCGGCCAAACCTACGCGGCCAAAGGGTCCTACGATCTCGCGATAAAGGATTTTAGCGCGGCGATCGGCTTCAATCAAAAATATACGCTCGCCTACTACATGCGCGGCAATGTGTACTACGCCAAAAAAACTACGCCCGCGCGGTCGCCGATTTTTCCGAGGCGATCCGTAGCAGCCCCGATGATGCGGCAGCATATAACAGCCGCGGGACCGCTTATGCCGTGCAAGGCGACTACGATCATGCCCTCAGCGATTGTTCCAAGGCCATCAGTCTGGAGCCGAGCTCCCTGGATTTCTATCTCTCGCGAGCCACGCTCGCCGCGGTTCGGGGCGACAACGCTCTGGCGATCGCTGATCTTGACGAGGCCATTCGGCTCGCTCCGCAGCGCGCCGAATTCTATCTGCTGCGCGGAAATGCCTGGATCGGAAAGAACGACGGCGGGCGCGCCCAACGCGACTTGGACAGGGCGATCGCGCTCGATCCCAACAATGATGCGCGCGTCGCGGCTCTGGCATGGAGCCTGAAGGGCCAGATCAAATACGTCAGGGGCGACTTGGCTGCCGCCACACAATATTATGACGAAGCGGTGCATCTTGCTCCCAAATGGGCGCCGTTTTACGTCTCTCGCGGCGCGACCTGGACCGCGAGAGGCGAGCACAATCGCGCGATACGCGACTATACGCAGGCGATAACGCTGCAGCCGGACGCAAAATCCGCATACTTTGGCCGCGGCCTCGCCTATTTCGTCCAGGGTGACTTCGTGCTGGCCGCTGAAGATTTTGCCGAGCTGAAACGCGACGCGAGCGATTCGCACGGCATACTCTGGTATCACATAGCCAAGGAACGCGCGGGGTCAACGGACAGCCGGGAAGAGTTTGCGCGAGCGGCCGCGTATCGGAAAGCTGACGCATGGCCCGCGCCGATATTCCAGATGTTCCTGGGACAGCGGGCGCCTGACGCCGTGCTGGTCGCCGCAAGCAACGCGCAGCAGCGCTGCGAAGCGCAGTTCTACACCGGCGAATGGCAGCTCCTGCAAGGGGCGCTCGCCGCGGCCGCGCAAGCGTTCCATGTAGCGACGACGGACTGCGCGCTAACGTCGATCGAGCGCCGGACGGCGGCCGACGAGCTCAGGCGAATGGAGGTCCAACATGAAAGCCGTTGAGACCGCCATGACAATCGGATCTTTTGCATCGGTATCAACTTTTTCGTACCGCTTCGGTACGAGCATGGCGAAACATTTGTTTTCTTTCGTAATAGGGAGCAACCTGCTGCTTGTTTCGACAAACGTTGCGTTGAGCCAGCACTATCGCTACCCGTTCAGCCAAATCCCGCCGTGCGGGGCGAGCGCAAATCAGACATACTGTCAGATACCCATTGAAGAATGGGGACCCACCTCTCATCCCCACATCGAGCGAAATGTCACGCGACGTCAGCCGAGGGCGAAACCCGCGCCGGCACCGAGGCCGGGTCCTGGGCGCGTGAGGCCGGCTCCTGAGCGCGTAGTGACGCCTACCCCTGCTCCCGCTCCCGCACTGATAGCGCCTGCCGAGCCGACGCTGGCGGATCAAATTCAACCGCTTAACTGCCCACGTGGTTTTGCCAGAATCGGAGAGACGTTTTACGGCGGCACCAGATGCGCGCCCATCCCGATGCCTTCGCCTGCCGCCGGCATGCAGCTGCCGGGGGAGCCGACGACGGATACAGCTGTGACCCCGCCGGAAAGTCAGCCGACGGCGCAGCCCATTTTCAGCGATACCGAGCCGCTGAGCGGGCCAAGCCCGCCGCCTCAACTCGGCGAGGCGCCCCCGCCGAGTCAGTTCAACAATACCCAGGCCGGCGTGCTCGCCAACGCCAATTGGCTCGACATCATGTCGGTCGGATTGGGATCCTCCAAGTCGACGGTGCGAGCATTGGCCGTTGCGGGAGCTTTGGCTGCTACAGTCGGTTTTGGCGGTGGCGCAATGCTGATGCCGCTGCTGAAGGCTTGGCCCTAGCCGAGCAGAGCCTTTGCTGACATATCCTCCAGTTCTGATATGTAGCGCAGCTGCCATGGACGCGACCTTCCCCGTCATTCCGGTGCTCTTACCCATTGCACATTGTCGGCTGAATGTCTGTTCGTGGCTGCCGGGAACATCAGCACTCAAAGACCGAAAAAACTTCCCCCGCCTCCCTCGCTGCTGGACGTTCTGGATGCCTACAAAGTCCCGTTGAGTATCGGGACCAGCGCTGCGGTTATCGGCGGTATGCTTCGTGTCGGCGCTTGGCTTCCATAGCGTCTTGATTAAGAGACACTCCACCTCGGGTAATGACCGACTGAGACGAAACAGGTGGTGGTGAGCGAGGGGGACGCAAATTCGGCTGGAAGCCCCCGCGAAGAGATGGGCGAACTCCGATCATTGTGTCAAAAGGGACACAATCAATCCATGCGCCCAAAAGCAATGTCCCCTAGTGGCGTATTTTGTTGAAAAAATCGGAAAACAGGTGGTAACGAAAATATCGCCTTTACGCCCGGCGGACGGATTTCAACATTCAAAGCCACGACAAACTTCCTGCGAACGCCACAGGCAACAAAGCCAACTTTTCTGCCGGAGGCCTAGCGGATTTTTTTTGAATGGCGCCCTTGACCTTTAGAATTGTGATCACCGAAGAAATCAGAGTTTTTCAACAAAATCGGCGCATTCCTGCCGTCGAGCGGTCGCCGGCCTGCACCAGATCGATCAGTCCAGTCCGCTGCGCGGCCGCCGCGTCAAGCGGGCGGCCGGTGCTGATCAGGTCGAGAGCCAGCGCCGCTCCGACTAGTCGCGGCAGATACTGGGTGCCGAGCGAGCCGGGGAGCAGTCCGAGCTTCACCTCTGGAAGTGCGACCTGCGTGCCGGGGACGGCCGCGCGATAGTGGCACGCCATGGCCAGTTCCAGTCCGCCCTCCAGCGCCGTGCAGTGCGGCGACGACGGGCCGCGTGCTGGCCTCGATCCTGCCAAGCAGAGCGTCGTAGGTGTTGGTGCTGAAGTCGGGTCTGTCGAATGAGGCGATGTCCCCGCCGGCGACGAAGGTGCGGCCGTCGCAGTGCACCACCAGGGCCTGCAACGAGCCGTCCTTCTCGAACTCGTCGAATGCGGAGACCAGCCCGGCCACCGTCTCGGAGGACAGCGCGTTGACGGGCAGATTGTCGATTCGCAGGACGCCGATGGGGCCGCGGCGTCCCAGTGAAACTTTGTTCGTCATCGGATTGGTTCCGGCAGGGAGCAAGGGCCGCGTCCCCGCGTCGAAGAGCCCGGGGAAGCGCGGACAGCCGCGACGAACGCTAGTAATCGAGCGCGCGAGGGTCTTGTGCAAACTGGTTGGCGGAGGCTGACGGGCAGGCGCGGCGCAGTCATTCCCCGCAAGCGGGCGTGCCGAAATAAATGATCAGGGATTTCGATGTGAGCTCTCTTCAACTTCCTCATCACCGACCTGAAGCTCGTCCTTAGTCGCGGACATGAACCTCATCGACCTCATTCCGGCTTAACCCGGGCACGCCGAACGAAGACGGGAAAGGTCCATTCGTCATCTTGCACTTCGAACGCGCATTCGACGGGCGCGCCAATCTCGATTGCACCATCCTGCTGCCTCAGCCGCGCACTCATTCGCACCCCCTCCTCCAGATCGACCGTGACAAGAATGTAGGGGAGGTCTCGCTCGAACGCGGGGAGAAACGCATGGTGCGTTTCCGTCCAACTGTGCACCGAGCCACGGCCCGACGCCTCGATCCATTCGACTTCCATGCTAAAGCAGGCGTCGCACACAGGCCGTGGATAGTGCCGCAGCTTGCCGCAGCGGCCGCATTTTTGGATGAGCAGCCGTCCTTCGCGCAGCGCTTTCCAATAGGGCTTTGATTCGGGAGTAGGCGTCGGCAATGGGAAGTTGTTCTGCATCGCTTCACCCCCGCCGCATGATGGCGATCGACCCGTCGCCCATATCGCCATAACCCGTCACAAGACCGATCTCGGCGTTCCTGACCTGCGCTGGACCGCCTTCGCCCCGCAACTGGCGAACGAGTTCGACAACATGGTTCATGCCGGCCATGTGCGCCTGCGACAGCAGACCGCCGTGCGTGTTCACGGGTAGCTTTCCGTCAAGACCGATTCCCTGCTCCCGCACGAAGCGGCCGCCGCCGCCTTTGGCGCAGAAGCCGAGATCCTCGATCTGGCACAGCACGACATAGGTGAAGCAGTCATAAATTTCGGCGACATCGATGTCGGCCGGCTCGAGGCCGGCCATGGCGAAGGCGCGCGGCGCCGCCTTTGCAATCCCCAGTCGCGTGATGTCAGCACGCTGGGTGATCGAAGCGGGCGAGTCGGGATGGCCTTCCGCGACGCCGCTGACGAGGACGAGAGGCCGACCGAGCTCGCGCGCGGCATCGACATGGCTGACGACGACGGCCGCACCGCCGTCGTTCTCCTGGCTGCAATCGAGCAGCCGGAACGGGTCCGAGATCATACGCGACGCGTGATGGTCCTCGATCGTGATGGGATTGCGCATGAGTGCGCGCTCGTTGAGCACGGCATGTTGCCGGATCGTAACGGCGATTTCGGCAAAATCACGGATCGTCGTGCCGAAGAGTTCCATGTGCCGTCGCGCCATGGGCGCATAGAGCTGCGCTGGCGATACCGCACCGAGCGGAAGTTCGAACTCTCCGACCGTGCGAAATTGCGGCATCGCTTGGACGCGCGCCGCCGCGCGGCTGCCTGGAAACGCGTCGCGCCCGATGAGGAGCAGGACGTGACGGCAGAGGCCGGACGCAATGACGCCGGCGGCGCATTGCAATGCCGCGACGGGGCTCGCACCGCCGAGAGGGATTTGCGCCGAGAAACGCAGATCCTCGATGCCGAAATTCGTGATCACATCCTCCGCGATCGCGCCGCGGCCAATCATCGGAATGACACCGTCGATGTCGCGTGGCGATAGGCCCGCGTCCGCGATGGCGGCCAGCGAGGCTTGAAGCGAGAGCGAGAGCGCGCTTCGCCCGCTGCCTCGCGTATAGGCCGTCTCGCCGATGCCGGTGACGGCAGCCCGATCGCGCAAGCTCATGTGCTCGATCCCTTCGCCTTACGCCGGCTACTTGTCGCTTGCGACCATCGGGCAGGCGCTGTCCTTCAGCGAGGGGAACGCGTCGTTGCCGGGGACAGTGGCGAGGATATCGTAAACATCGGCCGGGTCTTTCGACTCCGCCGGCTTCTTCACCTGCGCCAGATACATGTCGTGGACCATGAGATTGTCTGCCCGCAGCGTCCCGTTGCGCGCGAATGCGTCATTGAACGTCTTGGTGCGCAATTCCTTCACGACGGCGACCGGGTCCTTCGTGCCGATCGCATCGATCGCTTTCATATAGTTCAGCGCAGCGGAGTAAACACCGGCTTGCATCATGCCGGGTGTCTTCCCCATCTTCGCCATGAAACGTTTGGAGAACTCACGCGTGCGATCATCCATGTTCCAGTAGAAGCAGGAGGTCGCCAGCAAACCCTGCGCATTCGGCAAACCGATGCTGCGAATGTCCGACACGTCGATCAGCAGCGAAACAAGCTTCTGGTTGCCGCCCATGAGGCCGAATTCCTCGGCCTGCTTGATCGCGGTCTGCGCATCGCCGCCGGAATTGGCGAGGGCGATGACCTTTGCGCCGGACTCCTTGGCTTTGAGAAGCGCCGAGCTGAAGTCCATCGTGTTTATGGGATGGGGTGCACGCCCCAGCACCTTGCCGCCATTTTTGAGGACGACATCGGTCACATCCCGCTCGAGTGCATGGCCGAATGCATAATCTGCGACGATGAAGAACCATGTGTCGCCGCCACGGTCGATCATTGCCTTGCCCGCGACATGTGCGAGCGCGTAGGTCGTATAGGTCCACTGAATGAAATTCGGGGAGCAGAACTTTCCGCTGAGATCCGCGGAGCCGCCCGCAGACGTGATGAACATCCTGTTCTTCTCGCGCGCGATCGTCTGTATCGCGATCCCGATCGAGGATACCGGCACATCGAGAATGACGTCGACACCCTGCTGGTCGTACCATTCGCGCGCGATGTTGGCGCCGATGTCCGGCTTGTTCTGATGGTCGGCGAAAATCACCTCGACAGGCTTTCCGAGCACGTTTTTACCGAATTCCTCAATCGCCAATTGCGTGCCTGTGACGGAGCCCTTTCCGGTTCCGTCGGAGAAAATGCCGACCATGTCGGTGAGGACACCGAACTTGAGCCCCTGCTCCGGCGATGCCGACACAAGCGACGGCGCGGCGATCGTCGCGCCAACGCCAGCTAGAAAATGCCTCCGCTTCATTCCATCCTCCCGAATTTCGTTGTTGAGCCTCTCTGCTCTCAGTCCACGGCAGTCGTCGCTGCGGGGTCTGCGGGCTTCAGTCTGTCTTCCAGTTCATGGCGTTTGATCTTGCCGGTCGCGCTGCGCGGCAGATCGGCATCGGCGACGAAGACGACATCCTTCGGCAGCTTGTAGTTGGCGATCTTCCCGCGACAGGCCGCGATCACATCCTCCTGGGTCAAGGTCTCGTCGAGCCGCACGACGAAGGCGACCGGCACCTCGCCCCAGCGCGTATCCGGCTTGCGGACGACGACAGCTTCGGCAATGCGCGAAGAGGCGCGCAAGGCATTCTCGATCTCGGCAGGATAGATATTCTCGCCGCCGGACTTGATGAGATATTTGCGGCGGTCCACGAAATCGAGTGTTCCATCGGCATTGCGGACGAACACGTCGCCCATATGGAACCAGCCGCCGCGGAAATCTTTCGCGTTCGACTCCGGTGCCCGCCAATAGCCGCTGAACAGGCTCGGGCCGCGGAAAGCGAGTTCGCCGGGCTGTCCGTCCGGGACATCGTTGTCGTCTGCGTCGACGAGCCTGATCTGGCAGAACGTATTCGGCGTCTTCGACAGCCTGTCGGCGATCACGCCGATCGGTATGACGCCTTTGCTCGCCGGCGGGCTGCCGGTCTCGGTCGATCCAAAACTGTTGCGGAACGGTGCCTTGAGCAGCGTCGTGATTTCCGCAATCTGATGGCGCGGCACCAGATCGGCCATGCAACCGAGCGAAATCATCCCTTTCGCATCTGCGCCGGTACGGCGGATCTCGTCGATGACGCGATCTATCATGCCGGGCATGAGAGTGAGATGCCCGATTTCCTCGCGTACCGTCCATTCGACGAGTTCGGGCACGTCGAGCCCGTCCATCACGACGACTTTTCCGCCACCCATCAGGGCCGCATAAACTGAATCCGTCGAAACCATGTGGAACAGCGGCGCCCAGGCGATGAAGGCGCGCCGGGGATCCATTCCAAAGTCGGCACGCGCGATCATGCTGCGCGCGATCATGGCTCGGTGGCTGATGAGCGCGCCCTTAGGCATGCCGGTCGTGCCGCTCGTGTAGAGAATGATGACGCCATCCTCCGCCTCAGCGACGTCCGGCGGTTCGTGCGTATCCGCGGCCGTGAGCAACCGTTCGTAATTCTCGCCGAATTCGATCGCCGGTGCGGTGCATCCGACTCGCGCCAGCGTGTCGAGATAGCGTTCGGACACGAAGACGAGTTTCGGGGAGACCAGGCCGATGCAATGCGTCAGCTCCGCGTCCGCCTGCCGCCAGTTCTGACACGCGAGGATCGCGCCGAGTTTTGCGACGGCGAGTTCGAGTTCGACATATTCGCGCCGGTTCTCGGCTAAGATGGCGACGCGGTCACCGGCGCCGACGCCTTTCCCAGCCAGCGCGTTGACGAGGCGGTTCACCCGCTCGTTCAGTTCGGCATAGGTTAGGTCCTTGTGACGGTCGGCGAGCGCGATCGCACGCGGGTACGCCGCGACGGCTTGCCGAAACAGGCCGCCGATCGTCAGCCCTCCGGACTGGCGCGCGACGCGCGGGTCGATGCTGCTCGCGTCCATCACGGCTTCCAATTCCTCCTTGCGCCTCGCGTTGCGCGCGAAGACTTTACCACTAGGTTACAAGCGTAAGAAATTTGTAGAGCTAGCTATTGATACGACCAGGGTCATTGATCTCCTTGGCAGCTTGGTGCACAGCCGTGTCCGTAAAGTCGTTCCGCCGAAAGCGGCCCCGTCGGCGGTGACTGCCGTCCGACGGGCTCGCGACGTTCCCGTGACAGTCTGTTCGTCAAGCGGCGGAGCCGGCAGGTAGAATGAGCCGCTTCGGCGCGCACGGCTGCGATGAAAGCTAGCGATCGAGCGCGGGGGGTCTTGCGCAAAGTAGTTGGCGGACGCTGACGGGCAGACGCGGCGCGGCAATTCGCCGCGAGATGCGGGACGGCGAACCGGCCAAAGGAATACGGCGGCGCGGGCCTCGACGTCACGGAGGCGGCGATTATGATGCACGAGGTGGCGAGCCACGGCGGCGCCCATGCAGAGGCAGTGAAAAAATGTTGTGTAAACAGGGGGCTCGGCGCTCGTTTGCGGAAATCGCCGGTCTTCGAGCTGGCAACGAGCGCGCTGAACTCTTGGTTGGGTCGCGATCTGCTGCGGCGCGTTGCGCAGGCGAATGTCTGCTTCGACCTTCCGGTCGTCCGGAACCCGCCATTCCGCTTTTGGCCACATCAGGCCATAGCCGAGAAATCCGCAATGTCCGCAACTGGCGGATACTGTTGAAAAAGTCGGAAAACAGGTGGTTACGAAAACATCGCCTTTGCGGGCTGCGGGCGGATTTCAACATTCAATGCCACGACAAACTTCCTGCGAACGCCATAGGCAACAAAACCAACTTTTCCGCCGGAGGCCTAACGGATTTTGTTTGAATGGCGCCCTTGACCTTTAGAATTGTGATCACCGAAGAAACCAGAGTTTTTCAACAGTATCGGCGCGTTGCCGACCAATGAATTCAATTCTCACGATGTCCGCTTTCAAGCGGAGCGGGTGTTCATGTAAACGGCGACCATGGGCGCAAAATGACTCGTAGCGGTCATTCATATCGCTGACCTTTGGCAATACTTAAAGCGAGAGCGGCAACTCCAAATACTCCGCGTTTCTCAGGCTGATTTAGATATTACGTTCAGATGGAATTCTACTTACCAAACAAGGTTGACGTCGGATCAGAGCACGCAACCATAATGCGCGGAGGAAACCAGCCTGACATATTTGTCGTGGACCGAACCGAGCCGTGCTTTCTCGCCGCGCTCGGGCGCTCGCCACATCGACATGCGCCGGGCGATCTCGTGATCGGGAACTTCGAGTGTCAGCGTTCGGGCGCCGGGATCGATGACGATAAAGTCCCCTTCCCTGACTGCTGCGATCGGACCGCCGCGCGCGGCCTCGGGCGAGATATGCCCGATCAGAATTCCGTGCGACACTCCGGAAAAACGGCCGTCGGTGATCAGCGCAACGTCTTCACCGAGGCCCCGACCCTGCAGCTGGACAGTCAGCAACACCATCTCCGGCATGCCTGGGCCGCCCACCGGACCGACATTGCGCACCACCACCACGTCTCCAGGCACGATCTCGCCGTCGCGGATCGCCTTCATGGCATCGGCTTCGGAGTCAAAGACGCGCGCGGTGCCGCGGAACTGGCCCTTCTCCAGAACCTTGCCCGAGAGCTTGAGCAGGCAGCTCTCCGGCGCGAGATTGCCCTTCAGCACGCTGATGTGGCGGTTCGGCGGCGCGATCGGCCTGGCCACCGGCATGACGATGCTCTGCCGGCCGATTTCGTGCAGTGTCGGCACCGCCGCGAGGTTTTCCGCGAGCGTCCTGCCGCTGACCGTCATGACGTCGCCGTGCAGCAGGCCGTTTCTCAGGAGTTCTTTCATGACGACGGGCACACCGCCAATCGCGTGCAAACTGACCATGGCGTAAGGGCCATGTGGCTGCAGGTTGACCAGCAGCGGTATCCGCTCGCCGACCTCCTGAATGCGTTCGATCGTGATCGGTACCGCTGCCTCCCGCGCGACCGCCAGCAGATGCAGGTACATGTTGGTCGAACCGCCCATCGCATAGACGGTGGCGATGGCGTTCTCGAATGCGCGCTCGGTCATGATGTCTCGGGGCCGGATGCCGGCGTCGATCAGCCGGTAAAGGGCGTCGACCGAGGCGCGCGCCTGGACCCGGACATCGCCGTGCAGATCGGTGCCGGCGCCGTAATCCGCCGGGTGCGATGCGCCGCGCGGCAGCATCATGCCGATCGCCTCGGCGATCGTGCTCATCGTGTTGGCCGTGAACATCGCGCCGCAGGTGCCGCTGCCCGGCATAACGTTGCGTTCGACGTCAAGCAGTTCGGTTTCGGAAATCCGGCCAGCCTCGTTGGCGGCGCGGGCTTCCGCATAATCCAGAATCGTCAGATTGTTGCCCTTGGCGGCCCAAACCCCTGAGCTGACCCGGCCCGGCGAACTGGTGCCTGGATAAAGTACAAGCCCGAAGGCATTGGTCCGTGCAAGCGGCATCAGGGCGGCCGCCCCGGTCTTGTCGCAGCCGGAGATCACGATCATGGCGTCGCCATGGTGCGCGTAATGACCGATCTCGAAACAATCGGCGACGACGTCGCGGGAGACCAGGCTGTAACCCGCCGTCGGCGTTCCCTGGGTCAGCGCGTCCGACACCGCCGGCGCGCCAACGATAAGGCCCTGGCCGCCGCGTTCGGCGAGAAGCTCAACCAGCAGGTCGCCAATGCTGCGCACCCGGTTGTTGCAGCGATGGGCGTTGGTCCAGGCGCTGGCGATCGTGACAACGGCGCTGGTCTGTGCCGCGCGATCCGGATCGAATCCGGCGGCGCGCAGTTCGACGCGGGCTCTCTTCCAGTAGGCACTGCTGTCTTGCGTCATAGGGACTCTCTGGAGCTTGACGTAAAATTAAACCCTGGCCTTCCGGCCCGTGCCAACTTCGGCCACCAGCATCAATCCGGTCAAGCCGCCATCTGTCACGACACGCAGACTGCTGTCGTTGCACCAGCGCTATCTCGCTATTCGCTTGTTTCGGTTGAAGGGCAGGATGCCACCCGCACCAGCCGGCGCAGCTATTCAGGGCGAGGTCCGCTGTTGGAAACCGGCGCTGGTCTGCGGAACGGCCGGGAAGGGCGCATTCCTGCCGTCGAGCGGTCGCCCAAAATGGCTCCTGTCGTGTCCGCTGTCAGGTGCATCGCGGCCTTTTGCGACCGCGTGATATGAGAAAACAGCCGCACTCAAGGCTGAACGACTCAAAAACAGCAAGAAGCTCTTATGGCACCTGGCTTGCTTGCGTGTCTCACACTTCCTCACTTATGCGCAGGGCGCGCTCGACGAAGATCAGTGGGATGACCGCGCAGCTTGGACCAGCACCGGCTCGGCGCGATACAGGTCGGGGAAAACGCGCTTCAAATTTTCGACCTTCGGCAGATCATTGAAGACGATATAGGGGTAGGTAGGATTGCGGGTCAGAAAATCCTGATGATAGTCCTCGGCCGGGTAAAAGGCCCGGTCCGGTTCGATCGTGGTGACGATCGCCGCTTGGAAGGCATGCGCCTGAGTGAGCTGAGCAATATAGGCCTTGGCGATTCGCGCCTGCTCTGCGTTCGTCGGAAAAATCGCCGAGCGATATTGGGTACCGGTGTCCGGGCCTTGCCGATTGAGTTCTGTCGGATCATGGGCGACCGCGAAATAGATCTGCAGGATGCGTCCGAAACTGATGCGGCGGGGATCGAATGTGACCTGCACCGATTCGGCATGCCGGGTCATGCCCGACCCGACGGTATGGTATTGCGCTGTGTCCTTGTCGCCGCCAGCATAGCCGGAGACGGCATTAGTGACGCCTGCGACGTGCTGGAAGACGCCTTGAACACCCCAGAAACATCCACCAGCCAGGACGGCAACCTCGGAGGTTGCTTGCGGCGCGGCCGGCTCGTCGAGCGCCGGCGCCGGGAGTGCACGTGCTTCCTCGGCAGCCGAGGGTGAGACGGCAAAGCTCGCCCCCGCCGCCAGCAGAAGCGCGGTCAAGAGAAGATTGAATCGGCGATGCAGTAATTTGGGCTGCTTCATGGCAGTTGTCAGCACGTTGTTCACAGGGCAGCTCCGATTTCAGCCGAAAGTGGATGGGTAGGTCGTAACTGCAGCGTGGCAATCGCCCCGGCGGTGCCACCAGCAGCCAGACATCGTTGCATGATCATGATGCCGATCTCCGGATCGGACGGGCCAATATGTCTTGAAGGTAGATACGGCGGGTTACGCCCCGATGTTACCGAAACGCCCGGCATCACGCGCATTTGATCTGGAGTCGGTCGGATTACACCGCGAAGACGCGATCGAGCATGGCGCGCCCGACCTGATCGGCGATTTCGCGCAAGTAGCGATTGCGTGCTTCGAGCCCGACGCCGCCAGTATCGAATTCGGACTGAAAACCGTCGCGCTGGGCCCAATTGACGCCGAGCACGGAAAAGCCGCTGTCTTCGATCTGTCGGACGGCCAGGGTGACCTGCCGCTCCGACCTTCCGGTTTTCGCCAGGACCAGCATGAGCTTGCCCTCGGCGCCGTGTTTGGCGAGCTTTCTGGCGAGGGCGAGGGTCGGGCGCAGATCATCGCTTGATGTCCCGGTGGGCAGAAAAACCACGGAACTTTCTTCGGCGACGTCCTTCGTCAATTCATCCGCGAGACCGCGTGTGTCGGCGACGATGAGATCATAGGTCGACTCCGTCTTGCGCAGCTTCTTCAGGCTCTTGAACGACCGGACATCGATTTCGGGCTCGAGATTGTTGCGCAGCCTGAGTGCGTTCCATTCGAGGCAGGTGAGCTGCTCGAGGTCGAAATCCGCCAAGAGGACCTTCTGGCCAGCGCGCGCGGCGCCGACCGACAATAGGCGTGCGAGGCTGCTCTTGCCGACGCCACCCTTCTGGCCGATGAAGGACACGAGCCTTGTGCTGAAATCCTGTTTCACCTCGCCCGTTCCCTGACTTGCTGCGGGTTGCGGCTTCCCTATGAATCGTGGCATTTGGCGCCCGGCTGCCGAACGGGCCGGAGTTCGAAGAAACTACCTAATTCGTGTACAGAATAACAATGCCCGACTTCGGCCGCGAAAGAGTTTTGCACTTCTCACGCCGGGCAAGGCCGCCTTTTTCCGGGCAAACGCGGCGTCGGCCGCTACACCATCAATCCGTTCCCGCCGCCTGCCAGGTCAGTCGGAGGTGTTCGTATCCGAATTGTGCACGGCAACGCCGTTAATGAGAGCCACAGGCTGCTCCCATGGTCGCCGGTCAAGCATCCGGCGGGTGTCGGCATAGCCGCCCTTCCAACGCTCGCGAATGGCCGAAGGCGTGAAGTCGATGTCTCTGAAGACGCCCTCGCGTTCGAACCCTCGGGCGTTGAGCTGAATGAGATGCATGAACGGCTCGCTCTCATAGCCGCTGAAATTGCGCTCTCGCAGAGTTTCCCGCTTCTCCTCCGGCAACATGTCGATCAATTGGTGGATGATATGGCGCAGCCGGTGCAACTGAACTTGGCGGGCGACCTGGTCGTGCAAACGGCTGGAAAAACCGATGCTTTTCTCTCGGTTCAAGACCTCTTCCATGGACTGCGGCTCGCCACCCGCGTTAACCCATAGGCTGGGTACGAAAATGATCGAATTGCAGGCGGCTCTTTCGTCGAAGACCTTTTCGATCGGTGTGTTGCTGTAGAAGCCGGCGTCCCAATAGGCCTCTCCGTTGATGCGGACTGCAGGAAAGGACGGCGGCAAAGCGCCTGAAGCCAAAACGTGATCGAGGCTGATCTTATTTTTGCGGTTGTCGAAATAGTGCAATTTGCCACTGTCGACATGCACGAGGCCGAACGAAAAGTGCGGCGTCCCGGAATTGAGCTGGTCGAAGTCGATGTGCTTTGCGAGTGTGGGCTTGAGCGGGGCGATTGAATAGACGCTCGCATTCTCGATGCCGACCGGTGTGCGCCAGCCGAGGTTCGCGGCGAAGTTCGGGACGAAGAATCCGGGTACGCCAGTCGTTATCACTCCCCATTTTGCGAAATAGCTGCGGAGGAGGGGCGGCAGAAGGTCCCAGGGTCCAACCGTTTCGATGTCGTCCCAAAACGCGCGCAGCTGTTGCAGGCGCCGTTCGGGCTTGTTGCCGGCGATGAGCGCGCCGGTGATGGCGCCGATCGATGTTCCGATGATCCAATCCGGCTCCAGACCGCCTTCGTGCAAAGCCTGATAGACTCCGCAATGATAGGCTCCCAGCGCGCCGCCCCCTTGCATGACCAAGACGATGCGAAACGGAACCGCGCGATTGTGGAAGTCCTCATGGCTCCCGTATTCGGTTCGTTGGTTCATTGTCGACACTCGTTTTCGATTGTGTGAGCCCCCAGAAAAACGGGAAAGCCTGTTCGACGGTAATGGCGCCCGACGAGACCGGACAAATATTCCCAGCGAGCCTTCGAGTATCTTATGCTGCACGTGAATTCGAGACGTGTCTCGAATCTGCATATTTTCGCTGCTGTGAAATGATCTGCCTCAAACCATGTCCATAATCCGTGCTTTGGGTCTCATGAGCGGCACCTCCATGGATGGTGTCGATATTGCGCTCGTCGAAACCGACGGCGCAGCTCAAGTTCGCTTCGGCCCGACCGGGTTTTTCCCCTACGAGCCCGAAGACCGGGCTTTGCTGCGTTCTGCCCTCACGGACGCGAACCAGGTTGCCGAACGCTCGGCTCGGCCGGGCGCGCTTGCAGCGGCCGAGACCCTTGTGACCGAGCGTCACAGGCAGGCCGTCGACGGCTTCTTGGAGGCGCAAGGAATCGATCGCGTTTCAATTGATATTGTCGGCTTTCACGGCCAGACGGTCGTGCATCGGCCGCAGCAGCGGCTGACGGTGCAGATCGGCGACGGCGCCTCGCTCGCCCGCACTCTGCGCCTCGGGGTCGCCTACGACTTCCGTGCCGCCGATGTCGCAGCAGGCGGGCAGGGGGCGCCGCTCGTGCCGATTTTCCACCGGGCATTGGCGGGCCATGCCGGCCTCGAGGGGCCGCTCGTCATCTTGAACGTCGGCGGTGTCGCCAATCTCACCTTCATTGATGGCGATGCCGACCCCATCGCCTTCGATACGGGACCGGGCAACGCACTACTCGATGACCTCATGCTGCGGCGCTCTGGTGTCGCGATGGACCAGGGCGGTGCGGCAGCCGCATCCGGCAATGTCGATGCCGTGGCGCTCGGCACCTTGCTTGCCCACCCTTATTTTGCGCGCGGATTGCCGAAATCTCTCGACCGCAATGATTTTTCGAGCGAATCGACGCAATCGCTCGGGCTGGAAGATGCCGCCGCCACTTTGACGGCCTTTACGGCGCATGCGATCGGCCGGGCATTGAGGCTTTTGCCGCGCGTGCCGCGGCTTGCGATCCTGTGCGGTGGCGGCGCCCATAATCTCGCTTTGCGATCGCGTTTGATGGAGATATTGCCCTGCGGACTTGTGACCGCGGATGCGATCGGCTGGTCCGGCGATGCGATCGAGGCGCAGGCTTTCGCTTATCTCGCGGTACGCCACCTGAAAAACCTGCCGATCACCTTTCCGTCGACGACGGGGGTGAAGCAACCGCTGCAAGGCGGCCGTCTTGCTTTGCCTCTATGACGGGTGAGCTGAGCCGAACTTGGCGCGCAGTTCGGCCCAGCCGGTGAACCTGCGAACGAGAGCGGAATAGGCGCCGAAGCCGAGCAGCCGGTGAACGGTGGCCATGAGCTTGGCATCCGTCCCGACGAGATAGCGCAAGCACGGCTTTGCCACCGTCAATGCGTGCAAAACCGCGTCGGCGACTTTTTGAGGATCGCCGGCCAGGCGTTCCATCATGGAGTCGAGCTTTGCTTCAAATGCCCGCGAAACCTCTGCATAAGGCGAGTTCGGATCACGCCTGCCGGCCGCCACTTGCCGGTTGCTCCTGAAGATTTCGGTCTTGAAGGCGCCCGGTTCGATCAAGACGACCGAAACATCGAAGAGGCTGGTCTCGAAGGCGAGAGATTCGCTGAAACCTTCGACCGCAAATTTGCTCGCGACATAGGCGGAGACGACGGGATTGCCGGCGCGTCCGCCTATGCTCGATATGTTGACGATACGGCCGGCGCGCTGCCCCCGCATATGCGGAAGAACGGCCTTCGTCACTGCAACGAGACCGAAGAAATTGGTTTCCATTTGGCGGCGGTAATCATCAAGGCTCAGATCTTCGATAAAGCCGCCAATACCAAAGCCGGCATTGTTGACCAGCGCATCGATCCGTCCTGCCTGCGACATGACCGAGCCGACCACGACTTCGATCGAAGCCTTATTCGTGACGTCGAGCGCGAGGATATCGGCCTGGGCGCCGGCCTCGGCGAGAGCTGTGTCCAGCGCTGTCCGTTTGCCGAGGTCGCGCATGGTGGCAAAGACGCGAAATCCGTTCGCCGCGAGCGTGACGGCCGTCTTCAGGCCAAACCCGCTCGAACAACCGGTGACGAGGACATTCTTCATATGGAGCCCCTTTCCTGAATCGCGAAGTGCGAGGGCGAAGACAGCGGCAGCCGATATTTCACAACCGAGGGTCCCGCCTACGTAAAACAGCGTAGATGCAGGGCGGCGAATGTGCGCTAGCGTAAACGACTGTGCAGCTCGGCCTATCCCCCTTGCGGAAGGGAGAATGCTCTTGATTTATGCTTGGATCATGCTCGGCAGCGCGCTCGGCGGCAGCGCCCGCTATTTCATTTCTGGGCTCGTCGCGACGCAAATCGGCGAAACGTTTCCCTGGGGAACACTGTTGATCAACGTCACGGGGTCTTTCGTGATCGGGTTTTTTGCGACGTTGACGGGCCCGGATGGACGTGTTTTCGTCGGAACCGAAATACGGCAATTCGTCATGGTCGGCCTCTGCGGAGGCTATACGACTTTCTCGTCCTTCAGCCTGCAGACGCTCAATCTCGTGCGCGACGGGGAGATGTTGCGCGCCGGCGCCAATATCGGCCTGTCGGTTCTCTTGTGCCTGATCGCGGTGTGGCTCGGCCATGTTGGCGCCTTGCAACTCAACCTGCAACTCAATCAGCTTCAAGAAGCGAGGCCATGAATATTCCGCGCGATGCATTGCTTCTGCGCATTTTCATCGGCGAAGACGACAAATGCGGCGGGCGTCCGC
Organism: Beijerinckiaceae bacterium; assembly: GCA_052148755.1. Lineage (GTDB taxonomy): Bacteria > Pseudomonadota > Alphaproteobacteria > Rhizobiales > Beijerinckiaceae > Methylovirgula. The sequence goes on from JBKQHN010000178.1 coordinate 21,046, forward strand.
TCTATGAAGCCATCGTCCTGAAGGCGCGCGAACAACATCTTGCGGGCGCAACCGTCCTGCGGGGCCCCATCGGGTTTGGCTTTTCGAGCCGGCTGCACACGACGAAGATCCTGCGATTGTCGGAGGATCTGCCTTTAATCATCGAGATGGTCGACAGCGAAGAAAAGATTCAAGCCTTCCTTTCCTTGCTCGACGAGATGCTGGGCAGCGGCCTCGTTACGCTCGAAAAGGTGCAAGTGCTGCAATACGGGCCGAGCGGTGCAACGACGCCCGCGTGAGAATTCCGCTTCACCCCCGCTCGGCCGGCTCGCTGCGGGTTGGGGTCGGCAGGATCGGAGGATTGCCCAGCCTGCGGTCAAGGTAGAGACCGACTTCCGCGATCAAAGCTTCGACGGAGTTTTCGAAGAAATGATTGGCGCCCTGAATGACCGCATGTTCGATGGAAATGCCCTTCTGCGTCTTGAGCTTTTCGATCAATCCCGTCACTTCGCGCAAAGGCGCAACGCGGTCCTGATCGCCGTGCACGAAGAGACCGGACGAGGGGCACGGCGCCAGAAAGGAAAAGTCGAAGCGGTTTGCCGGCGGCGCCACCGAGACAAAGCCTTCGACTTCCGGCCGGCGCATCAACAGCTGCATGCCGATCCAGGCGCCAAAAGAGACGCCGGCGATCCAGCAAGCGCGGGCTTCGGGATTGATCGTCTGCGCCCAATCGAGCGCCGCGGCAGAATCGGATAATTCGCCCTGGCCGTGGTCGAAAGCGCCTTGGCTGCGGCCGACGCCTCGGAAATTGAATCTCAGCACCGAGAAACCGCGTTCCGCAAACGCATAATATAAATTATAGACGATCTGATTGTTCATCGTGCCGCCGAATTGCGGATGCGGATGCAAAATGATTGCGATCGGCGCACCGCGTTGTGTCGAAGGGTGAAACCGCCCTTCCAGGCGTCCGGCTGGACCGTTGAAAATAACCTCTGGCATCATCGTTCCCAAATTGGTCGCGTATCGGCGCGCCCATGCACGGCCGAATACATTCAGGGTTTGCCCACAACTCGTGACCGCAAGACGGATTTGCGGGACAGGCGGCACAGGTTCGAACGAAACTGCGGCTGACGAGGCAGGTCCCGTGTTGTTGTCAAGCTCGAGCTTGCTGGTTGCCTGACTTGCCAATTGCTTGACTTGCCGATTGCTTGACTTGCAAGAGCGAGAGCGACAATATGCGGTTAGAATAATTCTAAGCCGGCGCGATTTGCTTGCCCGTCGGCAGAAGGTTCACGTTTGGTGCGAGTTTCTGGTCGTTCGGCCCGATTGGCGCGTTCGAGAGTCGGCTCACAATACCTCCCGTATCCGCGAGGTTTGCCCCGACCCTGTGCCTTCTAGCATGGTCGCAGGGCTGGAAAGCAAGTCTTTTCGAAGGCTAAGCAGGCTAGTGTGGCAAAAGCCACGATTGATTTTGCTCACTCGAGAAAAATCAATGCTGCTCAAATTCGAATGACTAAGCTAGCTTGCTTTGGCGCAATGAGAGCAGGTCCATGTTGAATTCGGTCCACGTTTCGCGGACACGACGGCCAGTTGAAAGGAAGTCAGGTGCCTGCGAGCCGCACCTATCTCGATCATAATGCGACGACGCCGCTGCGTCCGGCGGCGCGCGCGGCGTTGCTTGCCGCCTTGGATCTGGCGGGAAATGCTTCATCCGTCCATGCCGAAGGCCGGGCGGCGCGCAGCTTAGTCGAAACAGCCAGAGCCGCTGTCGCTGGCTTTGTCGGGACTGCGACGCGGAACGTCATCTTCACGTCCGGCGCAACCGAAGCGCTCAATCTCGTTCTCACACGCGACCTCCGAACGGCCGGCTCCAAGGCCGGCTTCGACATGTTGCTGATCGCCGGTGGCGAACATGCCTGCGTTCGCGAGGGCAACAGATTTCCGCAAGATGCGATCGAAATCCTGCCCCTGACCTTGGCCGGCGGGCTCGATCTCGCGGCGCTCGATGCGGCTCTGTCGCGGCATGCCGGCCGTCGCGTCATGCTCGCTTTGCAGGCGGCAAATAATGAGACCGGCGTCGTGCAGCCGGTCGCCGAAGCTGCGGCGCGCGTTCATGCCGCCGGCGGCTTCGTCGTCTGCGATGCAGTGCAAGCCGTTGGGAAAATAGAGTCCGGCTTCGCCGCCTTGGGGGCTGACGCAGTCGCTGTTTCCGCGCATAAATTCGGCGGCCCAAAGGGGATCGGGGCCCTTTGTTTTGCGGTCGACGGACATCATATCAATGACAAGCTGTTGCGCGGTGGCGGGCAAGAGCGCGGCTGGCGCGCCGGGACAGAAAATGTCGCGGCCGTCGCGGGGTTCGCCGCAGCCATTGCGGCGGTCGCCGCGACGGCGGCAGCCGAGGCTCTTCAAACCGCCCAATGGCGCGATCAGATCGAAGCTGAGGTTAGGCGTCTGGCGCCAAGCGCAATTTTCTTTGGAGCCGGGTCGCAGCGCTTGCCCAATACGTCCTGCTTCGCGGTTCCGGCGATGGAGGCGCAGCTCTTGCTTATGTCTCTCGATGTCGAGGGGATTGCTGTTTCCTCCGGTTCGGCCTGTTCCTCCGGCAAGGTCAAGCCTTCGCATGTGCTCGCGGCGATGGGCATAGAATCGGGACTGGCTAAGGGTGCGATCAGGCTCAGTCTGGGTTGGAATTCGCGGGCGGAGGATGTTAGGGCGTTCGGGCGCGCTTTTGAGAAATCGATCGGCACGATCAGTGCTAGGCAGGTGAAGCCGGCGGCATGAAGCGATCAGGGCCGGGTTTCTTCCGGCCGATGTAAAGTCTGAACCAGCGGTCCTTGAAACCGCCGAGGTGAGGAGAATGGAATGGCTGCGGTGCAGGAAACCGTCGACCGGGTGAAGTCGGTCGACGTCGGTGAATATAAGTATGGGTTTTTCTCGGAGATCGAAGCGGACAAGGCCCCCAAAGGTCTGAATGAAGACATTGTCCGTTTCATTTCAGCCAAAAAGAACGAGCCTGCCTGGCTCACCGAATGGCGCCTCGAGGCCTATCGGCGCTGGCTGACCATGCGCGAGCCGACTTGGGCGCGCGTCGATTTTCCACCGATCAATTACCAAGACCTTTATTATTATTCGGCGCCGAAGACGGCAGCCGGTCCGAAGTCGCTCGGCGAGGTCGATCCGGAATTGCTGCGGGTTTATGAGAAGCTCGGCATTCCCCTGAAGGAGCAGGAACTGCTTGCCGGCGTGCAGCAGAGCCCTGAGCGCAGGGTCGCCGTCGATGCCGTCTTCGATTCGGTCTCGGTCGTCACGACCTTCAAAGAGGAGCTTGCCAAGGCGGGCGTCATCTTCTGTCCGATTTCGGAAGCGGTCCACAGCCATCCCGAACTTGTGCGGCATTATCTCGGCTCGGTGGTTCCGACGACCGACAATTATTATGCGACGCTGAACAGCGCCGTCTTCTCGGATGGGTCCTTCGTCTATGTCCCACCGGGCGTACGCTGCCCGATGGAACTGTCGACCTATTTCCGCATCAACGAGCAGAACACCGGCCAGTTCGAGCGCACGCTGATCATCGCCGACAAGGGGTCCTACGTCTCCTATCTCGAAGGCTGCACCGCGCCGAAGCGCGACGAGAACCAGTTGCACGCGGCTGTCGTCGAGCTCATCACGCTCGATGACGCGGAAATAAAATATTCGACTGTGCAGAATTGGTATCCCGGCGATGCGGAGGGCAAAGGCGGCATTTATAACTTCGTCACCAAGCGGGGCGAGTGCCGCGGCGTCAATTCAAAAATCTCCTGGACGCAGGTCGAGACCGGTTCGGCGATCACCTGGAAATATCCATCCTGCATTTTGCGCGGCGACAATTCGCGCGGCGAATTCTATTCGATCGCGATCTCGAACGGCCGCCAGCAGGTCGATTCCGGCACCAAGATGATCCACCTCGGCAAGAACACAACGAGCCGCGTGATTTCAAAGGGAATCGCGGCCGGCAAATCGCAGAATACCTATCGCGGCCAGATTTCGTCGCATCGCAAGGCGACGGGGGCACGCAACTTCACCAATTGCGACTCGCTGTTGATCGGCAACAGCTGCGGTGCCCATACCGTCCCCTACATCGAGTCGAAAAACCCGAGCACGCAGTTCGAGCACGAAGCGACGACCTCGAAGATCTCCGAGGATCAGCTTTTCTACTGCATGCAGCGCGGGCTTTCGGCGGAAGAGGCGACGGCGCTGATCGTCAACGGTTTCGTGCGCGACGTGCTGCAGCAATTGCCGATGGAATTCGCGGTCGAGGCGCAAAAGCTCATTGCCATCTCTCTCGAAGGGAGCGTCGGCTGAGCGCGCCGTTACTCTCTTGCGATGCCGATGACGTGCCGACAAGCCATGTCGCGAATTCGCCAAGCCGACAGACGCGGTGCGGAAGTTTTCGCGTCCCGGCAGATCGCGGAACGAAGCAAAAGCTGCGAGTTCGCCCGAATAGTCTTACAAGGAAACAGCCATGCTCGAAGTCAAAAATCTGAATGTTTCGATTGCCGGCAAGCAGATCCTAGACGACTTCAATCTGACCGTTCGCGACGGTGAAGTCGCCGCCATCATGGGACCGAACGGAACCGGCAAATCGACCCTGTCCTATGTCATCGCCGGCCGCAAAGATTATCAGGTTCACTCCGGCGAGGTTCTTCTCGACGGCGAGAACCTGCTCGAGCTCGAGCCGGATATGCGCGCCGCGAAGGGCCTTTTCCTCGCATTCCAATACCCGATCGAAATTCCCGGCGTCGCCACCATGACCTTCCTCAAGGCGGCGCTCAATGCGCAACGCAAACAGCGCGGCGAAGCGGAATTGTCGACTCCGGAATTCATGAAGCGGGTGAAAGCGGCATCCGAGCGACTCGGCATCAAGCCGGAGATGCTGCGGCGCGCCCTCAATGTCGGTTTTTCGGGTGGTGAAAAGAAGCGCATGGACATTTTGCAGATGGCGCTTCTCGAACCCTCCTTCAGCATTCTCGACGAAACCGACTCAGGTTTGGACATCGACGCGGTCCGTATCGTTGCAGACGGTGTCAACGCCTTGCGAACGCCGAAGCGCAGCTTCCTCATCATCACCCATTACCAGCGGATTTTGAATTACATCGTACCCGACAGCGTGCATGTCATGGCACAAGGCCGCATTGTTCGCAGCGGCGGCAAGGAATTGGCGCTGGAAGTCGAAGAGACCGGCTATCGCGACTATGTCGCGACTGCGGCGTGAGGTTGAGCCATGAATGCGCAAATCATCCCATCAAGGTCTGCAGTCGAAGCGGCGCTGATGGAAGCCTACGGCGCCGCCAAGGCCACATTGCCCGGCAGCGCCGAGGTTGCGAACCTGCGTGAGCGAGCCTTCAATACCTTCGCCGCGGCGGGCCTGCCGCATCGCCGCATTGAGGCTTGGCATTACACCGATTTGCGGGCACTGATGCGTGAGGCACTGCCGATCGTGCCGGTGCCGAACGTCGAGGCGATTGCGACGCTCACCGAAGAGATCGCCGCGGCGGGGGGCCTGCCGCCGCAGAGCCTCGTCCTCGTCGACGGGGTTTTCGTGCCGGAATTGTCGGGAGCCTTGCCCGCAGGCGTTGCGGTGACATCATTGGCCTCGGTGCTCGCCGGCGCGCGCGGCGATCTTTTGGAAGCGCTTGCAGCAGGCTGGATCGACAACTCGGACTCGGTCATTGCGCTCAATGCGGCGCTCATGCAGGACGGCGTTGTCATAGAGGTTGCGCCGGGAACCGAACTGGCCGCGCCGATCAATCTCGTCTATGCGACCGCAGCGCCTGTTCCGGCAGGGCGTTTTTCCCGCTCGCTTGCCGTCGTCGGTGCTGGAGCGCGGGTGCGCTTTCACGAATTAAGCTTCGCTGCGGGTGCGCGCAGGGGCCAGACCAATAATTGTCTCATTCTTAACGTCGGCGACGAGGCCGATGTCAGTCATACCGCGGCTCTGACGCAGAGCGAGATCGGCAGCGTCCGGCTCGAAAGCTGCATGATCAAGCTTGGGGCCAGAGCGAAATTCGACAGTTTCGCGCTGATAACGGGTGGCGGCCTCGTACGGCGCCAGATCTTCATGCGTTTCGAGGGCGCGCAAGCGCGCGCGGCACTGCGCGGGGTTTCGCTTTTGCGCGGCCGCGAACATGCCGACACGACACTCTTCGTCGATCACGTGGCGCAAGGCTGCGAAAGCCGCGAGACATTTCGCTATATCGTCGATGAGGAAGCCACAGGCGTTTTTCAGGGCAAGATCATCGTTGCGCCAGGCGCGCAAAAGACCGACGGCAAGATGTTGAGCAAGGCCCTGTTGCTCAGCGACACGGCGGCGATGAACAACAAACCGGAGTTGGAAATTTTCGCGGATGATGTCGCCTGCGGCCATGGCGCGACCTGCGGCGGTCTCAGCCAAGAGCAATTGTTTTATCTGCAGTCGCGTGGTCTGCCTTTCGTCGAAGCCGAGGCCTTGCTGCTGGCAGCTTTCGGCGGCGAACTCATCGACGAGATCGGCCACGAAGAGCTTGCCGCGGCCTTTCGGGCCGACGTGGCGGCATGGCTGGCGAGCCGGAGCAAGGGTAAGACGCTATGAATAGGCATGTTGCTGCACCAACGCCGCTCGACGTCGCGCGGATACGCGAAGATTTTCCGATCCTGTCGATGGCGGTCTACGGCAAGCCTCTCGTCTATCTCGACAATGCAGCTTCCGCGCAAAAGCCGAAACAGGTCGTGGACCGCATGGTGCAGGCGACCTATCATGAATATTCCAATGTTCATCGTGGCCTGCACTATCTCGCAAATGCCGCGACGGACGCTTACGAGGCGGCGCGTGAAAGCGTGCGCGCCTTCTTGAACGCCGGCAGCACCGATGAAATCGTTTTCACCAAATCGGCGACGGAGTCGATCAATCTCGTCGCCGCATCTTTCGGGCAGGCCTTCATCAAGGAAGGCGACGAAATCGTGCTCTCCATTATGGAGCATCATGCCAATATCGTGCCGTGGCATTTCCTGCGCGAGCGCAAGGGCGCGGTGTTGAAATGGGTCGACGTCGATGACGACGGCAATTTCCACCTCGAGGATTTCGAAAAGGCGCTCACCGACAAGACCAAGATTGTGGCGATCACCCATATGTCGAACGTGCTCGGCACGGTGACCCCGATCAAGGAGATCGTGGCGATCGCGCATGCGCGCGGCATTCCGGTCCTCGTGGATGGCGCACAAGGTGCTGTTCATCTCGGTGTCGACGTGCGCGATCTTGATGTCGATTTCTATGCCGTCACCGGTCACAAGCTCTATGGCCCGACGGGTGTCGGGGCGCTTTACGGCAAGAAGAGTTGGCTGGAGAAGATGCCGCCTTTCCTCGGTGGCGGCGAAATGATCGCCGAGGTCACACGGGACATTGTGACATATAACGAGCCGCCGCACCGCTTCGAGGCCGGCACGCCGCCGATCATCCAGGCGATCGGTCTCGGCGCGGCGCTCGACTATATGCAGTCGGTCGGACGTTCAAACATAAGGGCGCATGAGGCCGCTTTGAGTGATTATGCGCATGAGCGCTTGTCGAAGATAAATTCGTTGCGGATTTTCGGGCGCGCCAAAGGCAAAGGCTCGATTCTTTCCTTCGACATGAAAAATGCGCATCCCCATGACGTGGCGACGATCATCGATCGGGCCGGCGTCGCCGTGCGGGCGGGTACGCATTGTGCGCAGCCTTTGCTGGCGCGCTTCGGTGTGACTTCGACATGCCGAGCGTCCTTTGCGCTCTACAATACGTTCGAAGAGGTCGATAAATTAGCCGAGGCCTTGATCAAGGCCGAGGGCCTCTTTGCATAGCAATAGGCCGAATGCGGGCAGGAACCGCGGTGGACGTGACGATAGGGAACCGGTCATGACCGACATGCAAACTCTCGAAAGCCAAACTCTCGAAAGCCAAGAGGCCGAGCCCAATGCTCCGGAGTGGATCTACGCCGCCGGAATTTCGGAAGCCGAGCGCAGCCGTCTGACGAGCGAGATGATCGCTGCCTTCAAAACAATCTATGACCCCGAAATTCCCTGCGACGTCTACGAGCTCGGCCTCGTCTACAAGGTTGATGTCGACGATGGCGGCTTCGTTAATCTCGACATGACTTTGACCGCGCCAGGATGCCCCGTCGCCGGCGAGCTCGCCCGCTCGATGGAGGCGGCGGTCGAATCGGTATCGGGCACTTCAGGTGTCGTCGTGAACGTCGTGTTCGACCCGCCTTGGACTCCGGGCCGAATGTCGGAGGAAGCGCGGGTCGCTCTCGACATGTATTGATGGCTGCTCTGGCGGCACTACATTATTTTGACGGGTGAACTTGGTTCAAGGATAGGACGATGGTTGAAACTGAGAGCGTCCGCAGGGACGAGACGGCGGCAGCGCCGCAGCAAAGGCGCGTCATATGGGCGGGCGGCGGCATGGCCACGCAGGACGGCGCGGGCGTCAAGCTCACGCGCGTCATCGGCCAGCCGAAGCTGCCGGACCTTGATCCATTCCTGATGCTCGACGAATTCGGGTCGGATGATCCGAACGCCTATATCGCCGGCTTTCCGGAACATCCGCATCGCGGCTTCGAAACAGTGACTTATATGCTGGCCGGTGCCATGCGCCATGAGGACAACAAAGGCAATGTTGGGCTCCTCGGACCGGGCTGGATCCAATGGATGACGGCCGGGCGCGGGATTGTGCATTCGGAAATGCCAGAGCAGCACGAAGGACTGATGCGCGGCTTCCAATTGTGGATCAACCTGCCGGCCAAGGACAAGATGGTCGCGCCGCGTTACCAGGATGTCTCGCCCGATCGCATTCCGCATGTCGTGCTGGCCCCCGGGGTCGAAGCCAAGGTTCTGGTGGGGGAAATCGGCGGCATTCACGGGCCGGTCGAAACCGGCGCGACGCAGCCGCTCTATCTCGATCTCGTGTTTGCCGCCGGTGCCGCGGCCGGGATCGCTCTGCCGGCAGCCCATAATGGCTTTGTCTATGTCTACGAAGGCGCGCTCGATGTCGGCGAGCCGGCACAGCACCTGACGAAGGGGACTGTGGCTGTGCTGTCGACAGGCGACGCGTTGAACCTCGCGGCAAGCGCGGCCGGTGCGCGGGCAATTCTCGTTGCCGGAAAACCCTTGCGTGAGCCGGTCGCCAAATATGGGCCTTTCGTCATGAACACCCAGGCGGAGATCTTCCAGGCGTTCGAGGATTTCAGGGCTGGGCGTTTTTAGAGAAGGCGCCCGCTCAAGAGCGGGATCGGCATTGTTTCCTTTGCATAAGGGCTTGTCCATCCTATATGATCTTTACTCAAACGACAGATTCCAAAACAAGTCTCACGGCTCAGGAGAGCTACATTGGCGACAGCAGCTAAGCCCTTTGCGATTCTATCCTTGACCGAGGCGGCCGCAGCCCGGGCGCATGAACTCATCGCCACCTCGCCCCGGCCGATCGCCGCCTTGCGGGTCGGCGTGAAAAATGGCGGCTGTGCCGGCATGTCCTATACGATGGATTTCGCCGAAAAGCTCGAGCCTTTCGACGAAGTCGTCGAGGACAAAGGTGTCAAGATCATCGTCGACCCGAAGGCTTTGATGTTCTTGTTGGGAACCGAAATGGATTTCCGGACCGACAAACTCGGGGCGACTTTTGTCTTCAACAATCCCAATCAGACCGGTTCTTGCGGCTGCGGGGAATCCGTGTCGATCACGCCGCGCAGCGAAATCGCGGTCTGAACAGCATAGTTCGGCGGCAATTCTGAATATGCGCTTCCGAAATCTGGCTGTTGCAAAGACCGCGGCAAGACTACATATTGCGGCCGCCGCGGGTGTAGCTCAATGGTAGAGCAGCAGCCTTCCAAGCTGAATACGAGGGTTCGATTCCCTTCACCCGCTCCAAAAACACCCGCTCCAAAAACTTTAATGGGTTAGCCTGGACGCGGCGAATAAGAGCGGCCACGGCGTAACGCTTCGTCTCCGGCAAAGTCCCCTTTGCGGAGCTGTCAATCCGCCCCCCAAAACTCGCGGAACAGACACGGCGGAGACTCCATCAACAAAGCACGTAACTTTAATGTGTAATACAAGTCTCGAGTCGAGCTGCAAAGCTGCGCGGACCCGTCGGACAAGCGGTGTCGCTTTTTTGTGAGCTAAATTAGCACGTCGAATCGATCGATCGTCGAGCAGCTTGCGGCGCTATCGTGTCAAGCATCAACCCGAGTCGAGCTGTGGGGGAGCGGCCCCCTGTAATTGCTATCTTACGAAAAATATGAAAGCTACTAACCAGCTGACTAAAATGCGGAGCGGCTCTTGCGGGACGCAAGGTGGCCGAGTATTGGCTTGGCGGGAGCAGTTTTCAAGTTGGATTGGCTGCCAATAGGCGACCTCATTGTGGGAACCGAGGCGTCGTAGTCCTCGGGGGAGGAAGAATGCATTCATCGACGGCGATGCCGCAAGGTGATGACGGGCCCGGCAAGGCTGAGGTTGCATCGCTTGCAGTGCCATGCCTCCTTGATGTCCGCAACATTGCCGTTCATTTCGGCGGTATCATTGCGCTGCAAGACGTAAGTTTTAAGATCGCGCGGGGCGACATCGTCGGGCTGATTGGGCCGAACGGCGCCGGCAAGACGACGCTTTTCAACTGCCTGAGCCGGCTCTATCAGCCGACCAGCGGTGATATTCTTTTCAACGGCAAATCCCTCCTGCAAATGCCCAAGCATCGCATCGCTGAACTTGGTCTTGGGCGCACGTTTCAGAATGTCGCTTTGTTCGATAAAATGTCGGTCGTCAGCAACGTGCTCGTCGGCGGCCATGCACAGGGCAAAAGCGGCTTCATCAGCAATGCTCTCAAGCTGCCCTGGGTCGAGCGCGAAGAGCATGCGCTTGGCAGCCGGGCCGAAGAACTCATGAGCTTCATGGGTATCGACCAGTACCGAAATGATCTGGCAGGAGGCCTCCCGTTTCCGATCCGCAAGCGCATCGAACTGGCGCGCGCGATCATGACAAAGCCGCAGCTTCTTCTTCTGGACGAGCCGGCGGCAGGCTTGAATCATGAGGAAGTTGAAACCTTGAAGGGCCAGATACGACGCATTCGCGAACATTACGATGTCACGGTGCTCCTTGTTGAACATCACATGAACCTTGTCATGTCGATCTCCGACAAGGTTATTGCTATAGATTTCGGCCGCAAGATCGCTGACGGGACTCCTGCCGAGGTGCAGAAGGAACCGAAGGTGATTCAGGCCTATCTGGGCTTGGATGCCTGATGACCTTGCTTCTCGAAGCTACCGGGCTGAAGGCCTATTATGGTGCGACCCAGGCGCTCTTTGGAGTCGACCTCGCGGTTGAAGCGGGCGGTATCACGGCGCTGCTGGGCGCCAATGGCGCGGGCAAGACGACGACGCTCCGCGCCATCTGCGCCATGGTCCGTACGAGCGCATCGATTGTCTTCGACGGCGAGCGTATCGACGGTCTGTCGACCGAAAGCATCGTCCGCCGCGGCATTGCCCATGTCCCCGACGGGCGCGGTACCTTCTCTGATCTCAGTGTTGAGGAAAACCTGAGGCTTGGCGGATATCTGCAGAAGAGCCGGGCAAACTACAAGAACGATCTCGAGCTGGTGCTGAATTATTTCCCGGTTCTGAAGCCGAGGCTGCGCCAGCAGGCAGGCACCTTGTCGGGCGGCGAACAGCAGATGCTCGCCATTTCCCGCGCACTAATGCGTCGACCTCGGCTTATCCTTCTCGACGAGCCGTCCTTCGGGCTGGCGCCGCTGATCGTCCAGGAAATCTTCAAAATCATGCGTCGCATCAACATCGAGGAAAAGGTCAGCCTCCTGTTGGTCGAGCAAAATGCGAAGCTGGCGCTCAACCTGGCCGACCATGCCTATCTCCTGGAAACGGGCACGATGATCGTGTCGGGAACTACAGCCGAAATGCGGAACAACGAAGGTATTCGGCGCGCCTATCTTGGCTACTGAGGAGATGGAGAATGGATCTGCTCGTTCAACAAATCTTCTCTGGACTTGCGACCGGCGCGATCTATGCCAGTCTGGCGCTGGCGCTGGTGATGATTTTCAATACGACCAGCCACATCAACTTCGCCCAGGGAGAAATGGCGCTTCTCAGCACTTATTTCGCTTGGACGCTGATTGCCGTGGGCCTTCCCTATTGGGCGGCATTCGTCCTCACCATTGTCGTCTCCTTCATTTTCGGCACTGCAATCGAACGGCTGATCATACGCAACTTTCAACAAGCCCAGCCTCTGACACTGGTGGTGGTCTTCATTGGGCTGCTTCTCACCTTCAATGCCATTGCCGGATGGACCTGGGGCTTCCTCCTCAAGCAATTTCCAAGCCCCGTCCGCTCATTGTCGACCGGGACGTCACTCATCGGCGCACACGACCTGTTCATGCTCGGCGTGATGCTGGTCCTGCTTTCGGCGCTCTTCCTCTTCTTCAAATACACGACGCTCGGTCTGGCGATGAGGGCGACAGCGCTTAATTCTACCTCGGCCAGGCTGGTCGGCATCCGCGTCGAATGGATGCTCGCGCTTGGATGGGGCTTGGCGGGCGCCCTTGGAGCGGTCGCTGGAATGCTGGTGGCTCCGATCGTCTATCTCGATCCTAATATGATGACCGGTATCCTGCTTTACGCTTTCGCTTCGGCATTGCTTGGTGGCCTCAGCAACCCTGCCGGCGCGGTCGCGGGGGGATTGATCTTCGGCGTCTTGGAGAACCTCGTCGGCACCTATTTCATCGGGCACCAGCTCAAGCTGACATTCGCATTGGTCGTGGTCGTCGGCGTATTGTTGGTTATGCCCGCCGGTCTCTTTGGCAAGACCATCGTCAAGCGCGTCTAGGAGTCCTTAAAGCGCAAATCACTTTAGAACCTCTGTAAGCGAGGCGTTATGAGGAAACAGATGCGGAAACAATATTCGCGGCCACTTATTTTTGCGGCTATCGTCGTCGCAATGCTCATCCCGTGGACGATGACGGATTTTTATACCTTCCAATCAACTCAGATACTGATCTACTCTATCGCAATTCTTGGCCTCAATATTTTGACGGGCTTCAACGGCCAGATATCGTTGGGTCACGGCGCCTTCTATGCAATCGGCGCTTATGCGGTGGCAATCCTCATCTCTCAATGCGGGTTGCCTTATTGGATGACGATACCGTTGGCTGCAGTCATCTGCTTTATCGTGGGTTTCGCGTTCGGTTTTCCGGCAATGCGGCTCGAAGGTCCTTATCTGGCACTCGCCACATTCGCATTGGCTCTGGCTGTGCCGCAGCTTCTCAAGTACGATAAGTTCGAAACGTTGACTGGCGGCGTCCAAGGCATATTCATCGCCAAACCCGATTCTCCCTTCAGACTTCACATCAACCCAGACCAGTGGCTTTATTACTTCACGCTTGCCCTGACCATTTTGCTTTTTTTCTTAGCCAACAATTTGCTTCACGGCAGGGTCGGGCGGGCCATCACCGCCATCCGCGATCACCAGGTCGCCGCGGAGGCCATGGGCGTCAACGCCGATCTTTACAAGGCCCTGACATTCGGCGTCAGCGCCATGTATACCGGTGTCGCGGGGGGGCTCAGCGCCATCGTTATCCAGTTCGTAGCGCCTGATAGCTTTGCCTTGTTTCTGTCGATTTTCCTGCTCGTCGGCCTGGTCGTCGGTGGTGTCGGTGCTATTCCCGGCGCATTCATCGGCGCCGCTTTCATTGTCATCATCCCCAATCTCGCGGCCAGTACTTCCAAGCTTTCGAATGGCTCCATCAACGTTCCGCCTGACTTTATCTACGGTTTGTTTCTCATCGTGATGATGTACTTGATGCCCAACGGGGTCTGGGGCGCACTTGCAAGGGCTTGGAAAAGGCTCGAAAGCCTGTGGCAAAAGCCGTCGGTGAAGAAGCAGCCTGCTTCGGCCCCCAGATGACCGGCTGCCGGTGGATCTGCCGCAGAGCGGACCTGTTCGCGACTGCAGTGGCTTTGGCGTCCAACAACGCGATTTCTTGCCATCGAGCGCGACGCGGTGCTAGCCTCGGTCCGGATGCGGAGACGAGGGCCGGGCGGGGGATGCGATGGACAAGCTGGCGATCGACAGTTCACTGCCGATGGACGAAGGGCTGCTGAGCGGCCAATATTGGGGGGAGCTGCGCATCTTCGCCGAGGTCGCCAAGGCGAAGTCCTTCAACCGCGCCGCCGAAAAGCTCGGCATGAGCCAACCCACCATCAGTCGCAAGGTCAAGCGTCTGCAGGACCTCGTCGGCTCTCAGCTCCTTGTCCCGACAAAACTCGGAATCAAATTGACGCCGCGCGGCGAAGAGTTGGCGTGCGCGCTGATGACGCTCGACCGATCGCTCTATACGATCACGAGCGATCTGAAAGCGGAATCCAAAGATGCCGAAGGCGTCGTCCGCATCAGCATTACGGACGGAATGGCGGCCTTCTTCGCAGCACCCAAAATCGGTGCGTTTTCGGAACGCTTTCCGCGCATCCAGATGCACCTGAAAGGCATGATCAATTTTTATGACTTGCACGAGAATCTGACTGATATGATGCTCGGATTCGCGCCCATCGACCGGTCCGACATCGTCTGCAAACGGCTTGGTACTTTGCATTTCGTGCCGGTGACTACGAAGCAATATATCGCTCGCATGGGCCTGCCGACCCGGCACAATCTGGAAGACCATCTGTTTCTGCAGTCTCATTTCTACGAGGCGAAGATGCCGATTTGGGCAGATTGGCAGCGCGCCTGTGCGCGCGGCCGCATTGCGCATTTTTGCGACGACACATTCGCCTATGGCCTGCTCACAAAAATGGGCCTCGGTATTGCGTTGCTCGGCGCCTACGTTCTCAGGGAGCCTGTCGCCGTTCCGCTGGATCTCGGGTTCACTACCGCGTTGCCCCTCTACGGTCTGGCCCTGGCCGAACGCCTGAACTCGCGACCGGTGAAGCTCGTCTACGACTGGCTCTGTGAAGTCTTCAGCGACTCCAATCCCCATTTTCGCGAGGAATTTTGCCTATCCGAGATGCCTCCGGCCTTCGAGGCGCTGCGGCTGCTCCTCGAGCACTGAGCCTCGTCTTCGGCGAGCGCTCGAAGCGTCACATGGATCTCTGTGTAGGTCGCCGCGATGTCCTCGAACAGCGCGACGAGTTCGTCACTGACAGGATCCTCGTCGCCATCGAGCAGCTTGTCGAACATTGCTCGGTGGATAGCGACCAAGGCCCGCAATTGCGCGCGCGAGACATCGACAATCCGGTTGGCCGCCATTGTCAGGGTGTGTCCTGCGTCACTTCAAAGCGGCCGGGTTCGTCCCAATATCCTTCTGTCCGATAGAGCACGCTACACGGCGTGTCGAGGGTGATGGCTTTGGGCGACGGCGGTATGTCGAGACAGATCTCGTAATAGGGCTCGTGGCCGACGAAGAACGCGGGTTCCTTTCCTTCCGCGTTCTTGAAACCGAGAACCGTTCTCCACAGCCGCGCGTATTTGGCGCCAGCGTGGGTAATTACGCGGGTGTAACCTTTGCGTGCGATATGATCGAAGCCGAACGCTGCGAAAGCCTTGAGCGCGGCGATACCGCGATATTCTTTGCGGAAGGCCGTGCGCTCGATCTTCGCGAAGTCCTTGAACCACCTCAAGCGACTGGACCCTACAGGCTCGTCCCCCGCATAGGCCACGACATGTGTCGCTTGGTAATCGTTGCCGTCGAACAGCCAATCTGCTTGAGCGCCGTGCTCCTCCATGAAGCAGATGCTGCGAATGGCGCAGGCGTGCACCCATTGTTCGTGGTTCGTGACGATGACGAAACGCAACGAATTATGGCCCGAACGGTTGAATTTCTGATCCACGCGCGTGTCCCGAATCTCATGTAAACTGACCTCAGAAACGCCCGAAACCGCTTGCGTTTGTAGTCGCGAATAATTTGCGGCGTTGTTCACGGATGTTGAAGGGAGTGGCCGATGCCGCAGGAGTGCAAGCAGACGATCCAGCAACTTTGCCTGGAGGCGGTCAAACAATTTGGGCCGAATGCCAGAGAAATCATCGAGTTCGTCAAGGCGCGCATCAGCGAGATGAACGAAGACGACCGGCGCGACCTCGAGCGCGACGTCGATCTTCTCCTGTCGTTCGAGCCGCCGCGCCGAACAGTTCGACATTAAAAATGTTGATAAGCATTCCTGCCGGAGCGGCGCCCCTTTCGAAAAAAGACCGGCCGATGGGCTCTCAGGCGATGAAGAAAGTGCGCGCTGACCCCTGACGCGGCGGCGGCTGCGCTGCGCGACCCAGGTGGATGTGGCTTGCGCAGGCTCGGTCGCCTCATCTGCCGCGACCGTCAGATCGCCCGTCCGTTCAACGTGGTTGAAGAAGACTTCTAAATATCTGGGTCTACACAGGGGTCATGATAGGCCTCTTCATGGCCAGGCTTTGTCAAACGGATGCCATGAATCCGTGTCCGCCAACCAAAAGGACCAAAGCGGGTCGGACGCCCGGTCGAGCTTTTGCGGCTACACCGAATAAACGGAGTGGCGCCAACGAGTTGCAAAGGTCCAACAATGATTGTCATGGATTCAGGAACTGCCACGGCGCGTTCGGATCAGGATCTGTCGGGACTGCTAAATTACGTCAAGTTCCATGGAGAGTTTTCTGCACCGCCAAGAAATGTCTTTTTAGCGCTCGCAGGCTTCCGCTGTAGTCCTGGACAGGCCGGACAACCCAGTTGCTTCGTCAAACTTGATCAGGTGAGCACTGACGGATTTACCTATTTGGTGCAAAGGGGTGCGGCGGCGACAGATATTTATGAAGTGACGATTTCTTGGCTGGCGCTGGATTTATGAAATTGCGAAATGCGGTTACCTCATGTGCCGTGACCTTTCGATCGCCCCGTTGTTCAAAGTGCTTGAAGAAAACTCCTCGATTACGATGTCGCGTGCCGCCGATTCAGGTATTCAGCGGCAAGCCTGGCCGCTCCCAGCGTGTCGTCGCAAGTCGGCCCGAACTTGAAAGTGTAATGAACGCCGTCCGCAGATCAGGGCCGCCAAAACAAATGTTGGTGGTCAAGCGATCGGGCATCGGCACGCGATCGACCAACTTGCCTTGCGGCGACAACACGGTGATGCCTGCGATGCCGGGCGCCCCGATGGTCGCGACGCAAACGTTGCCGCCTGCTTCCAGGGCAAGCGAATCGAACATGCAATACACGCCCGAGCCAAATAGCATCTCCCCGCGCGTTGGAGCCTGCCGCTTCCTCGGCGCCAGCTCGCCTGGACCCGTGATGTCGAAAGCCCAGACACGGGCGGTTGCGGTCTCGGCCACGTAGAGAGTCTTGCCATCGGGCGACAGGCCAATGCCATTCGGCGTGAGCATGGGCGCCACCACGTCGAGAATCTGCGAGCCGTCGGCGCGGGCGTAACATATGCGGCCGAGCTCGATCTCGCGTTCGCCGATCGAGCCAAGGTCGGTGAACCAAAAGCCGCCGTGTGCGTCGAACACGATGTCGTTCGGCCCCGACAGCGGCCCCCGATCGGTGCGGTCGTAGAGGCGCTCGACGCGCCCGGTGGCGAGGTCGACGCGCTCTATTCGGCCACCGGCGTAGTCGGCTGCGCGTCCGTGCGGGTAGCGCCTCCCGGCTGAGTCCGTATGCCAGATGAATCCGCCATTATTACAAACATAGCAGGCGCCGTCCGGGCCAATCGCCGCGCCGTTGGGGCCGCCGCCGGGAGTGGCCACCACCTCGATGCGCCCGTCGGACCGCCAGCGGCTCAGCCGGCCCGCAGCGATCTCCACGAACAGAACCGAGCCATCGCTCATCGCGATCGGGCCTTCGGGGAATTGCAGGCCGGTGGCCAGGATCTGCGGGTCTTCGGTCATCGTTGTACTCCTCTCGTAGCCTGCGCTCGAGTATGGCTGAGGGCGGCAGGCCAACCATTGCAGTCAAGCCTCGAAAGATTTCGCGTCAGTTGCGAGAATTGCGGGCTTGTCAGCCGACCACGCCTTCGCGGCGCAAGCTGAGGATCTCCTGAGCACTGTAGCCGGCTTCGTGCAGCACTTCGTCAGTGTGCTGGCCGACTTCCGGGGCGGGCTGCGGTCGCATCTTCTGCTCGTCGGAAATCTGCAACGGGCTGTCCACGGTGAGGCCAGTACCCGGAATGCCGTCACCCGGCACAATGGCGCCCGCGACGCGCATTTGCTCATCGTGCACCACGTCGGCCGTGTGTGCAATCAAGCTCAAGGTGTGGTCGGCCGCCGCAAACAGCGCCGACCACTCGGTGCTGTCACGTTGGGCGAAGGCAATATCCAGTTCGGCGGTCAGCTCAGCCGCATGCACGCGCCGCGCCTGCAGCGTCGCGAAGCGCGGATCGTCCTTCAGATGTCCGACGCCGACCAGCGGCGCGAAGCTTGCCCAGGATTTTTCATCAGTGACCAGGCTCACGATGAACCAGCGGCCATCGCGGCAGCGGTAATAGTTCGTCAGTGCACTGCGTGGTCGGCTGCGCGGCTGCCGGTGCAAGACCTCGCCGCCGACCAGCGCGGCCTGAATCGACATTGCATTGGCCCAGGCGCCGTTGGCGATCAGCGAAGTGGCGACCATCGCGCCGCGACCCGTGCGGTCGCGCCGGTACAGCGCGGTCACGATGGCAGCATACAGCATGCCCGCCGACGGCTGGTCGCCCATGCCGTTGGCCGTATTGGCCGGCGGTCCTTCGGGATCGGGGCGCACCAGATCGGCAAGGCCGCTTCGCGCCCAGTAGGTGGTGGTGTCGAATCCGGGCCTGGCGGCTTCGGCGCCGGTTTCGCCGTAGGCGGTGAGCGAAGCATAGATCAGGCGCGGATTGAGCGGCTCGAGCTGGCTGTAGGCAAGTCCCAGGCGCTCGCGCGTGCCAGGTGGCGCGTTGGTGATGAAGACATCGCTGGACTGCACCAGCCGCCGGAGCACGGCTTGCCCTTGGTCATTCTTCAAATCCAACGCCAACGAGCGCCGGTTACGCGCCACCTGCATCCACAGGTAGTTGTGCTCCGACATGGCCAGGTTGGGC
>JBKQHN010000179.1:0-9161 GCA_052148755.1 Beijerinckiaceae bacterium
GCGGATGGAGACCACCGGCCGCGGCTTCTTGTTCTCGTCGATGTAGCGGCCCTTGCTCAGTTGTTTGCGATGGACAAGCCTGCGGGACCGGAAAGCCCCAGTTTGTGCAGCCGGGTCCACATCCTGCACGATGAACCACTCGGGAAACTGCCACACGGTCAGCCCGGTCGGCGGCGCCCGCGGGTCGTCCGGGTCCGGTGGCGGCGCTTGCAGCCGGATGGCCGGCACCTCCAGCAGCGTCTTAAGCTTCTCGGTGAGCCGTGGTTCGACGATTTCGTCGCCCATGCCCAGCCAGTGCTCCAGCCCGGCCACAAGTACCGAATGTCGCGGCAGGTCGAGCATGGCCCCTGGCCCGAACGTCGTGATGATCTGGCTCTGTCGGATTTGGCCGTGCGGTTTGACCGTGCGTTTGCCCTTCATGCCTCTTCCTCCTCTTGCATCTCAATGCCGTCGAGCGTCTTGACCCACAGGTTCACGCTCGGCTCCACGTCGCGCATCGAGCGGTTCGCCCGGAACTTCCGCCGCCTGGCCGGCAGCATCTTCAGCTCGGGGTTGAGGAATTCGTAGAGCAACCTGGGGTCCTTGCCCAATTCCACCTGGTACTGCAAGCCGGCCCCGACCTGGTTGAGTTCCATGGCGATCTTCGACCACTCTTCCAGCAGGTCACGAGCGCGGTCGCGGACTCGCTGCCGGACCTCGTCCGCCTCGGCCGGCGGCAGGCCCACGCATCGGCGGGCTCGTTCGGCCAGGCAGTCCGCGACGAACTCCAGGTGTCTCCGTTCCCGTGTTCCCATTTAGCCTCGACCGCAGATGCGAAACGAGGGACCGTCGATGGCTCAGATTAAACACGACTGAGCGAGGGAAGCAAGCGCGGGGCTCGGCGCGAGGCCAGCAGCGATCAATCGCAATAGAGCTGTCTTTTGGCCTGCCGCTCACCCCCGACACGTATTCGCAGAGATTAGCCAGATCATTTCTACATCACTTTGCCAAGGCGGCGATTTGAATTTGCCATCCGCATCACCCCGCGTCCCGCACATGCGTATGCAGGTGTTTGCCGTGCGGCTCGCTGCCATGCGCGTGTTTTTCATCTTCCAATTCGACAGGGACCATGATCAGCCGTCCATGCCGCACGCCGCGCTCCGCAATAACGTGATCGGCGAAATGTTGCACCTCGGGTGTCTCTCCCCGGAGCACTGTGACTTCCATACAGCTTGCATGATCGAGATGGACGTGCAGCGTTGCGAGCGACAGATCATGGTGGTCGTGGAACGATTGGGTCAGGCGCCGCGAAAGCGCGCGGGTTTCGTGATCATAGACGTAGATGAGCGCCGCGACGCATTGTCGTGATGTGCTGGCCTCTTCGGCTGCCTTCCGAAGGCCGGCCCGCGCAAGATCACGCACAGCTTCCGAACGGTTCTGGTAGCCACGCGTGGCAACCATTCGATCGAGCTCAATCAACAGCTCGTCTTCGAGGGTGACGGTAACGCGCTGCATTGCGGGCCTCCTACGATAGTATCGATATCGTATGATGTTTTGCTATAGACATCATACTTTTTTCGTGCTTTGAATTGATCGTGCTGTTTTCCTTCGACAGCATGCGGGGGTGTCATGCCTGGATTTGTTTCCCGTGTCCTGAATGCAGGCGACGCCGATCTGCGCCGTCGTTTGATCGCCATTTACGCCGTTCTCATCGGCGGCAATATTCTCGTTTGGCTCTGGGCGCTCGTCACTTTGGGCGACCGGCCGGTGCTGCTCGGCACAGCGCTGCTCGCCTATACATTCGGCTTGCGGCACGCGGTCGACGCCGATCATATCGCGGCGATCGACAATGTCACGCGCAAGCTCATGCAACAGGGCCAGAGGCCGGTCGGCGTCGGCTTCTTCTTCTCGCTTGGTCATTCGACCGTAGTGGTCCTTCTGTCGGTCGCCGTCGCGTTCGCCGCGTCGGAAATCTCGACGCATTTCGAATCGCTGAAGGCGGTCGGCAGCATCGTCGGCACAAGCGCCTCGGCGCTGTTCCTGTTCGCCATCGCCCTTGTTAACATTCTAGTCCTGGTTTCGGTCTTCCGCACATTTCGGGCGGTGCGGCGAGGCGAACCGTTTGCCGAGGACGACTTCGACATCTTGCTCAACAGCCGGGGATTTCTGGCTCGCATCTTTCGTCCGCTGTTCGCGCTGGTCACGCAGAGCTGGCACATGCTGGCGTTCGGATTTTTATTCGGGCTGGGTTTCGACACGGCGACGGAAGTCGCGCTGTTTGGCATTTCGTCCACGCAAGCGGCGGGCGGCCTGTCGTTCAGCGCCATCATGGTGTTCCCGGCGCTCTTCGCAGCCGGCATGTCGCTCCTCGACACGACCGATGGCGTGCTGATGCTGAGCGCTTACGGCTGGGCGTTCATGAAGCCCATTCGCAAGCTCTACTACAACATGACCATCACGGCGGTGTCCGTTGTCGTCGCCGTCGTTATCGGCGGCCTCGAATCGCTCAACCTCATCGGCGATCAACTGGGTCTCACTGACGGCGGCGGCTTTTGGGGGGCGATCGGCGCCGTCAACGACAATTTCGGCATGCTCGGCTACATCATCATCGGCGTTTTCGTGCTCAGCTGGGTCGGCTCGGTCGCCTACTACAAGTTCAAACGCTATGACGAGCTGGAGGTTCAGGTCACGCCGACGTAGCCCGCGGCCGGTTCTGTGTCGTCGATCCTGCTCCGGAAGATTTTCATGAAGCGGATGATGCCATCGGTCGCAATGTTCGCAGGTGAGACTCCTCATCGCTCGGCCCGCCGCCGTCATAGTCGTGGCGATCGCGGAGGATGGCATAGGCGCAACACCGAACACGCTTCGAGCGTCATAACTGACGAATAATACTTTACAGAAGAAAATTATGGTGGCAAAAACAGAAAAGACGGAGTGAAAGAGAAGTTTTGAGGGCTTCTAAATTATGCCTATACGCGGCACTTTACACCTTAAGTCGGAAATTAAGCTTCAATTTAAAGACATAAAGTGCCTAGTTTAGAATTGTTCAAGTTGTAAATACAAATATCCGTGGCTTATCTGCCATAAACGACTTGTATCATGCGGTCGCTTCGCCGGCCGTTCGGAGGGGGATTTATGCAACGGATTTTGCTGTCGGTCGCAACGCTCGCAGCTCTCGCCGCCGCGCCGGCAGTGGCGGCAGATCTCGAACCGATGGCGCCCTCCCCTACAAATACCTGGGGCGGCTTTTATCTCGGCGGCCATGCCGGATATGCTTTCGCGACTTCGAACTGGACAAGCGACATTGGGACGCCCGCCAGTGGTACAGTGAGCCTGCCCAGCAGCGACAAACAATTCGGCCCGATCGCGGCCGGTTACCAGTTCGGCTATAATTACATTCTTTCCGGCGGCTTCCTGCTCGGCTTCGAGACGGATCTGTCCTTTCCCGATATAATGGGCAGCACTCTCTCTTTGGCCGACCCCGGCGGCCCAACGAGGATTTCCGACAATATCCAGATCTATGGCTCGGCGCGCGGCCGCGTCGGCTACACCTTTGACAATTGGCTCGTCTATGGCACCGGCGGCTTCGCCTATGACAGGGATCGCATCAACGATGATGTGGGCGACGAAGTGTTTTTCTGGCGCACGGGCTGGACGGCAGGCCTTGGCACCGAAGTTCGGCTGACCCCGAACTGGAGTGCGAAACTCGAATATTCCTATTACGATTTCGCCCGTACCGGCATCATTCTCCCTTCAACCGGCCAGCACTATAATTCGGACCTCAGCCTGCAGATGCTGCAGCTCGGTCTCAATTATCGCCCAGGCAATTCCACCGGCGACCCGGTGCTCGGCGGCGGCATCGTCTCGGATCTCGACAAATGGAGCCTGCACGCCCAGACGACGTTGATTGGTCAAGGCTATTTGCCGTTCCCCGCACTGTACTCAGGCGCGCAGAGTCTCCACCCGGGCGGAGATGCCCGCGACACATGGAGCGTGACCGGCTACTTCGGTTACAAGCCGTGGGAGGGGACCGAAATCTATTATAATCCGGAACCCTTTCAGGGCTTTGGCCTCGCTACGACCCACGGTCTCGGCGATTTTCCAAACTTCGAAGCCCAAAAGGCCGGTTTCGACTATCCGCATATGAACTCAGCGCGCGCGTTCGTGCGCCAGACCTTCGGCCTCGGCGGCGAACAGGAGGATTTGGAAGACGGGCAAAACCAGGTTGCTTCGAAAGTCGACGTCTCCCGCGTGACCGTCACCGCCGGCAAGATGGCCGTCCCGGATATATTCGATAATAATTCTTACGCCCATGACCCCCGGGTTGGCTTCATGAACTGGGGCATCAACGATGGCGCCCTCGATTATGCGGCGGACGAAAAGGGCTATACTTGGGGCATCGCTGCTGAATTGAACCAAAAGGATTGGGCAATCCGCACCGGCTATTTTCTTGAGCCGGACGTTCCAAACGGCAATAATTTCGACACGCGGTTAGGCGAGCGCGGCCAATATCTCGCCGAACTCGAAGAAAGATATTCGCTCTTCTCGCAGCCCGGAAAATTGCGAGTGCTCGGCTGGCTCGCCGAATGCTATTGCGGCAGTTTCTCCGCAACGATGGCCAATCCTTTGCTCAATCCTTTGACCGCGCCGGCCGGCAGTCCCGGCATCGCGGGGACACGGCAGACACGCAGCGAATATGGCTTCACCATCAATCTCGAACAGGCGATTACGAAGGATTTCGGGATTTTCTCACGCGTGAGCTGGCAGGACGGCCAAACCGAAATCATGGCGTGGACGGATATCGACGAAAGCGCTTCAGTCGGCGGCGTCTTGAAGGGAACATCCTGGGGACGGCCCGACGATACGATCGGCGTCGCCGGCGTCATCAGCGGCCTTTCCAGCAGCTATGTTGCCTATCTCGCCGCCGGCGGTCTCGGCATCAATATCGGCGACGGCGCGATAAACTATCGCCCCGAACAGGTCCTCGAAACCTACTACAACTACCATCTGACCAAATGGGCGACGCTCACCCTCGATTATCAATTCGTCGCCAACCCCGCCTACAACGCCGATCGTGGCCCGGTCCATATCGGCTCCGTAAGAGTCCACGCCGAGTTCTAATTGGCCCACGCCGAGATTTCCCCTGCAAAAGCAATTGGCTCGCGACGCCGCGGTCATGTTTGCGGATGGGTCGCGATCCGGCAAATTGATCGGTTGCGTGTTCTTTTCGCCAGGTCGTGTCCACAAAATCGAAATAAACGCCGGCTCTTTTGAGCGCAACCGCTTCCGCCCTGCTTCGATCCGTTCTAAACTGACGTCCATCCTTCGGGGAATGATGGACATGTCCTTCGGCCGGCTGCGAAGATCTTTCTGCCTTCAAGTCCTCGTCCTTGCCATGATCATTTTGGCTGCCGGCATCGGCCGGGCCGAGGAAATCGAAACGAAATCGGAAAAGCCGAACACGGAACTCGACACCGAACATATTTTCGGCTTCACCGAAGGCACCGACATCGGCGAAAAAGGCGAACGCGAAATCGAGAGCACGTTCATCGGCTCCATCGGCAAGATCGGCAGCTATGCCGATGTCTCCAACGAGACAGCTTTTCGCTATAACGTCGATGAACGTCTCAGACTATCCTTTGGGACACTGACGGATTTTTATTCCATCCTCGACGTGCCGGATTTGGCGAACAGAACGACTTTCGGCTTCAGCGGTTTCGATGCCGAAGCACGTTTCGTCATCCTCGATCGCCACAGCGCGCCCTTTGGGATGGATCTGTCGATAAACCCGCAATGGCGCCGCCTCGACGACGTTTCCGGCGCGAATACCCAAAGCTACGCGATCCCCATGACGCTTCTGATCGATAAGGAAGCCGTTCCCGGCAAGATTTTCACCGCCGCCAATTTCACCTATACGCCCGCAATCACGCGAACCGCCGGCGTCTGGCAGCATGAGGAGTCGTTTGAGACCAGCTTCGCGGCTTCCGGCGTCGTCGCTCCGAACATTTTATTGGGCGCGGAACTTCGTTATCTGGCACTGGCGGAAAATGGAACATTCAACGGACAAGCGCTTTTCGCCGGACCGAGCCTCTTCGCGAAATTGTCGGATAGTCTCCAAGCCAAGATTGCTTGGTCGGCGCAGATCTCGGATTTATCGAAACGCGGCCTCGATCTCGAGAATTTCGAGCGCCATCAGATCATCCTTCTCGTCGCCTACACGTTCTGACCACGTCATGACTGGCGAGCGACGCACCGCAGGCGCCGCAGATTGTCATTCAGCTGACATGCCGCTGGTCTAGGTCGGTATAGCCTAACGATGGATACGTTTGCTCGGATATGCCGAACGACGAAGTCGGGCGGCACGGATCAGTCGAGCGAGAACTCCGATGTTGAAGCTGGTCGATTGCGGGGTGACCTATCCTTCGGGCGTCGCTGCGCTCGCGACCACGTCCTTGGAGTTCGTGAAAGGGCAGTTCACGGTTCTTGTCGGCTCGTCTGGCGCCGGAAAATCGACGCTGCTCCGGACGCTGAACGGTCTCGTGCGACCGAGTCGTGGCGATGTTTGCGTCGAAGATTACGGTTCGATTTTCGCGAACGCGCGCGTCCTACGGCGCCATCGGCTTGCCGCAGGAATGATCTTTCAGCAGCACCATTTGATCGGCAGACTTTCGGTGTTGCAGAATGTCCTCTTGGGTCGGCTTGGCTGGCACGGCTCTTTCCGCTCGCTGCTGCCGCTTCCCTATTCCGACCGTTTGATCGCATTGCAGATGCTCGACCGCCTGGGGCTCGTTGAGCGGGCGCTTGATCGGGCCGATCAGCTCTCAGGGGGAGAGCAGCAGCGCGTCGGTATCGCCCGGGCAATGACGCAGGCGCCGCGCATTCTGCTCTGCGACGAGCCCGTGGCCAGTCTTGATCCTGCCACCGCGGAAAGGGTTCTTGCCGACCTGCATCGTATCTGCAGGGAGGACGGCATTACCGCCGTTGTCAGCCTTCATCAGCTGGAATTCGCGCAGCAATTCGCCGATCGAATCATTGGTCTCGCCAATGGACGGGTCGTTTTCGACGGCGGTCCGAGGGAGCTGAAGCGCATTGCCGTTGACAAGATCTACGGAGCGTCATTGCGGCCGTGCGAACCGCAAGCCGCTGCTTAACCGCTGCATAGGCTCCGTCCAACAAGGGGGATTAAGATGAACCGTCGAAACTTCATGCGAAGCACTCTCCTGACGTTCGCCGCTTTCTCGATGGCGGATTATGCGCGCGCTCAAGCAGCCGATCCTTCCAAACTGCGTGTTGCATTGCTACCCGATGAAAATGCCGCGACGATCATCCAGAACGCGCAGCCGTTCAAAACATATCTTACGGAAAAGCTCGGAAAGGAAATCGAGCTCGTCGTAACGACCGAATATTCCTCGATGATCGAGGCTATGCGCTTCGGCCGCATCGAGATCGGTTACTTCGGTCCGCTTTCCTACGTGCTCGCCAAATCCAAGGCGCCGGGTATCGAGGCATTCGCGGTCGGTGTTTCCAAGGGATCGCCGACCTACAGAGGCGTGATCATTGCTCGGGTGGACGGGCCGGTCAAATCGATCGAGGATATCAAAGGCAAGATCATGGGGTTCGGCGACAATGCCTCGACCTCGAGCCATCTCATTCCTCGCGCTTATCTCGCCCACAGCGGCCTCATTGCCGAGAAGGATTATAAAGCGGTCTATCTCGGCGCTCATGATGCCGTGGCACGTGCGGTCCAGGCCGGACAGGTGCAGGCGGGCGGCCTCAGCCAGGAAATCTTCAATTCATTGGTTGAAAAGGGTACGATCGACGGCGCGAAGATCAGAATTCTGGCCGTAAGCGATCCCATTCCAAACTATCCGATGGTGATGCAGAGCGCCTTATCCCCGACGCTCAAGGATGCGATCAAGACGGCATTCTTCGAGTTGAAGGATCCAGCCATATTGAAGACGTTCCGTGCCGAGGGCTTCGTTGCGACCGACGATAAGGCCTATGACATTCTGCGGGAGACGGCGAAACTGCTTTCCCTCGACCTGACCAATTACAAGGGATGATGGACGCACGGTTTCAGGCGATCCTCGACCGCGACGACGTGGCGCGCATGAAGCGCGCGGCCGTCTTTGTGGCTCTCGGCGCATGTGTTGGTGCCGCCTTATGGGTCACGGGCTTTGTCGATCCGGCTCGCTTCGTGGAGGCGTGGCCGGCTATCAGGCAATTGTCGCGCGACATGTTCCCGCCGGATTTCAGCCGTTTCGGTACATGGCTGCGTCCCTTGCTCGACACGCTGGCGATGTCGATTGCCGGTACGGCGATCGCCGTGACATTCTCTTTGCCGCTCGCTTTGTTGGCGGCCCGCAATACGACACCGCATCTCATCGCCTATCAGGCCGCGCGAAGCCTGCTCAATCTGTTGCGCTCGGTTCCCGAGCTGATCATGGGTATAATTTTCGTTGCGATGGTCGGCTTCGGTGCGCTGCCCGGTGCTCTTGCCCTCGGCCTTCATTCAACCGGAATGGTCGGCAAGTTCTTCGCGGAGAGCATCGAACATGTCGATACAAAACCGGTCGAGGCCGCTTGGGCCGCAGGCGCAAAACCGTTGCAGGTGATATGGCATGCGGTCCTGCCCCAGGTCATGCCGCAGCTCGCCGATACGGCGATTTATCGGTGGGAGTATAATTTCCGCGCCTCCACAGTTCTTGGTGCGGTGGGCGCAGGCGGCATCGGCTTCGAGCTGATTGCTGCTTTGCGCGTGCTCGAATATGCGCAAGTCTCGGCCATACTGATCTGCATCTTGGGTTGCGTCACCATCGTAGACTGGATCAGTGCCTTGATTAGAAAATCATTGAATTAGCAGTCGACGGTCCTAGAAATGCAGAGAAAACCCAAAGTCGTCGTCACCAATCGCATGTTCCCGGAGAGCCGCGAACACCTTGCTCGGCACGCGATGCTCGATATGAACGAGAATTTCGAGCCATGGTCGAGCCGCGAGGTCCGTGAACGCTGTCACGATGCCGATGGCCTTCTGCCTTTCATGACCGATAGTCTCGATGCCGACATTTTTGCTTCCTGCCCCAAGCTCAAAATCGTCGGTGCTGCTTTGAAGGGCTATGACAATATCGATGTCGAGGCGGCGACCAGGCATGGCGTCTGGGTAACCATCGTTCCGGACCTGC
>JBKQHN010000180.1:0-7408 GCA_052148755.1 Beijerinckiaceae bacterium
GAATCGTCGAAGAAGGCACCCATGCCACGCTTGTCGCCAAGGACGGCCTCTACGCACGGCTGGCGCGATTGCAGTTCGAATCAGGCGCGGCAGCCTTGAAAAACGACCGCACGGCGGCGGAGTGAGCGCTGCCGCCTGTTCCTTATGGGGGCATGCTCGGGACCGTTGATAGAGGGGCTGCTGCTTCCCGGTGCGCGGACGTGTTGGCACTTTTGTCGCGGGTGAGGCTTGCAACCTTGCCCGCGAAGATTGCAGCTGCCCGGATCTTCGCGTTCCACCGCGCCACATTAACAAAAAATAATGCAAATATGCCGATCACGAGCGGGCCGCGTTTCGCTGCGACATGATCGTGCGAGATCAAAAACTTGCGTTGCCGCAAGGCAGTCCGTGGCGGGTTCGCGCGGGCTTAACATCCAAAACCTCGCGGCAGGCAGGCAAGACCGAAACAAGAAGTTCTTGCAGCGGCAGCCGAAGCCGGCCTAACATCCCTTTTATGGTTGAGACACTCGTCACAATTCGGTACGCGCGCGAACGGGATGCCGAAGGCATTGCCGAAGTGCATGATGCCGCTTGGCGGCTAGCCTACCGCGGCATTATTCCCGGCCGTGAACTCGAGAAAATGATCGCGCGGCGGGGACCACGCTGGTGGCACTCCGCGATTCAGCGCGGTTCGCGCCTCGTCGTCCTCGATTTCGATGAGTCGATCGGGGGCTACGCGAGTTATGGGCGCAATCGGGTGCCGTCTCTGTCGTTCGGCGGCGAAATCTTCGAACTCTATATCGCACCCGAATTTCAGGGCATTGGGTTCGGAAAAAAGCTGTTTGGCGCGGCGCGCAAGGATCTCGCTGAGCACGGCTATTCGACGTTCCTCGTCTGGGCGCTGGCGGACAACGAAATCGCGCTGCGCTTTTACCGTCATCTCGGCGGCAAGATCGTTCGCCATGCTTATGAAAGGTTCGGCACGGAATTGCACGAGCGAGTGGCTTTTGCGTTCGACTGAACCGCTGTCGATCGCGCATGAAGGGTGCTCAAGCGCATGGCTACCCCACCGGCCGCTCATCCGCGATGACTTTCCCGTCGTTCGGGAGACTGCCCTTTTCGACGAGTTCGACGTCGCCCTTCAATTTCGTCACGGCTTGCAAAGTGGTCGCGACCGCGCGGGCAAGATCGGAATCGATCGTGCTACTTTCGGCGCGCAGACGCATCACGTCCTGTTCGGCCGCGCGGCCGATAATGAGACGTAAGCGCAGAAGCTCGGGATGCCGTTTGGCAATCTCGTGAACTTGTGAGGGATGCACGAACATGCCTTTGACCTTCGTCGTCTGGTCGGCACGGCCCATCCAGCCCTTGATCCGCATATTCGTACGGCCGCAAGGCGAAACGCCCGCCAATTCGGCGGAAAGGTCGCCGGTGCCGAAGCGCAGCAAGGGATAATCGGCATTGAGCCG
Organism: Beijerinckiaceae bacterium; assembly: GCA_052148755.1. Taxonomy (GTDB): domain Bacteria; phylum Pseudomonadota; class Alphaproteobacteria; order Rhizobiales; family Beijerinckiaceae; genus Methylovirgula. Next base: position 1,449 of record JBKQHN010000180.1, read on the forward strand.
TGTCACCACCACTTCGCCGACTTCGCCTTGCGGGACCGGTTCATTGGTGCCGGGCCGGACGATCTCGAGGATCACCCCTTCGTTGACGATCATGCCTTCGAGCGCTTCGCTTTCATAAGCGACGAGACCGAGATCCGCCGTGCCATAGGACTGGCGCACGACGATGCCGCGACTGGCGAGCTCGGCGCGCAGGCTTCCTGGCAAAGCTGCACCCGAGACGAGGCCGCGTTTCAAAGAGGATGTGTCGCGACCAAGATCCTTGCCGCGATCGAGCAAGATTTTGAGAAAATCCGGCGTGCCGGCATAAGCGACGGGCCGCAAATTGGCGATGGCGTCGACTTGCTGCTCGGTATTGCCGGTGCCGCCTGGAATGACCGGACAGCCTAGTGCATGCGCTCCCGATTCCATCATGTGGCCAGCGGGCGTGAGATGATAGGAAAAGCAATTGAGTAGGATGTCGCCGGCGCGGATTCCCGCAGCATAGAAGGCGCGTGCGCCGCCCCACCAGTCGGCCTGGTAGCCCTCAGGCTCGAAGATCGGTCCCGGCGATGCGAACAAGCGTTTGAGCTTTGCCGGTGGCGTCGCGGTGAGCCCACCGAAGGGCGGCGCGGCTTTCTGTCTTTCGGAGAGATCGGATTTGCGCAGCACCGGAATTTGCGCGAGCGACGCGCGCGACGTGAGTGACGCGATATCGCAATCGCCGATTTGCTCGGCCAGGCCTGGAGCTGTCTTGCGTGCGTCGGCGAGAAGTCCGCGCAACGACGCCAAGAGATCGGCCTCGCGCAAGTCCGGCGCGCGGGTCTCGTATTGATCGTAGAAATCAGACATCGTCGCTCTCTCGGTCCAGGCTGGATTTTGACGTCGCGGTTCAGGCAAGCCAGCGCTTGCGGCGCTTGTAATGTTTGACGTCGCGGAAGCTCTTGCGGTCGGCGCCGGCGACGCCGAGGTAGAAATCCTTGACGTCTTGATTGTTGCGCAATTCGTCGGCTGTCCCGTCGAGGACTATGCGGCCGTTCTCGAGAATATAGCCATACGAGGCATAGCGCAGCGCGATATTCGTGTTTTGCTCGGCGAGCAGGAACGACACATGTTCCTTCTCATTGAGGCTGCGGATGATCTCGAAAATTTCTTCGACGATCTGTGGCGCAAGCCCCATCGAAGGCTCGTCCAGCAGGATCATTTTCGGCTTCGACATCATGGCCCGGCCAACGGCGCACATTTGCTGCTCGCCGCCCGATGTATAGCCGGCAAGCGCCGTGCGGCGCTGCTTCAAGCGGGGGAAATAAGTATAGACGGATTCAAGATCCGCGGCGATTCTTTTGCTGCCGTCGCGCCGCGTGAAGGCACCGGTGAGCAGGTTTTCCTCGATCGTCAGATGGCCGAAACAGTGACGGCCTTCCATGACTTGGATGCAGCCGCGGCGGACGAGATCGTTCGGCGCCAATTTGTCGCTTCGCTCGCCGTCGAATTCGATCGAGCCCTTTGTCACCTCGCCACGTTCGGCGCGAATGAGATTGGAAATGGCCTTCAAAGTCGTCGTCTTGCCGGCGCCATTGGCGCCGAGCAGCGTGACGATGCCGCCATTGGCGACGTGAAGCGATACGCCTTTCAAAACGAGAATCACGTGATCGTAGATCACCTCGATATTGGTGACCGCGAGGATCGTGTCGGCAGCGCTCGCTGCGTGGGCCTTGGGTGCGGGCTGCATGATGTATCCTGAGAAAGATCAGTCCGAGAGATCATCGTAGCGGGCGTCAGGGGTGCCGGACGAAATTGACGGATTGGATTGACCCTCACCCCGGACCCGCTAAAGCGGTCCGGCCCTCCCCACAACAGCCTGCGCCCAGGCGCGCACAAGCGCGGCCTGGCTGGGGAGGGTATGCGCTAACGTTCGAGTGGGTTCCCCTCCCCACAAGGGGGAGGGGACAGGGCGGGGGTAACAACTCATGGGCATTAAAGACCCGCCGCATGTCACGACTTCGCGTCGCAATGTTCGTTCCGCACTGGCCAAGGCGCGTTCTTTTCAGAATAGGTTTTCGCGTCGGACTCGAGCAGCGGCATGACTTTATCGGTCAATGGCGTGATCCAGTCTGAAACCTTGACGAATTTGGTTCCGTCCCATTCCTGTATGAATGTCGGGCGATGACCGTTGTGGTCGGCGCAAGTGATCTTGATCGGACCGGTGAAGTTCTCCATGCCGATCGCCTTCAGCCGCGCGGCATCGACGTCGAGCGATTCGAGCCCGCGGCGAACGTCTTCGCCATTGACCAGTTTCTTGCCGGTGATCTTCTGCGCGGTGCTAATCGCCTCGGCAATCAGCATCGAATTATAGATTCCGCGATTGTAGAGGACCGTGCCGATCTTGTCTTTCGGCGAAAGGCTCTTGCCCTTGTCGACGACATATTTCTCGATGTCGGTGAGCACGGGGAAACTGCCATACGCGGCATGCCAGTTGAGATCCTTGAAGCCCTTGGCACCATCGCCGGCGCCTTTCGCATCGTCTTCGCTGGGCCACCAGATCGAGATGAATTTATTCATCGGGTAATTGATCTTGACCGCTTCTTTGATTGCCGTTGGCTGCAAGGCGCCCCAGCCCCACATGATCATGTAATCGGGCCGGTCGCGCCTGACATTGAGCCAGAGCCCGGATTGGTTCTGCATTTCGGGGACCGGCACCGGATAAAGCTTCGTCTCGAAACCATAATCCTTGGCGAGCTCTGCAAGCAGCGGCAAAGGCTCTTTGCCGTAGCCGGCATCAAGATAAATATAGCCGATCGTCTTGCCCTTGAGCTTTTCGAAACCGCCTTCCTGCGCGGCAATATATTTGATGATCTGCGAGAGGCCGTCCCAATAAGTGTCCGGCGGATTGAAGATCCAGGGAAACACATCGCCTTGCGCCGAGGCCGAAAGACCATAGGCCATGGAGAGGATCGGGATCTTGTCGACGGCAGCTTTGGGGATCAGGGGCAAAGTAATTCCGGTCGACCAGGGGTTGACGATAACCGGGCTCTTCGGCTTCACCGCTTCATAGCATTCGAGGCCTTTTTGCGTGTTGTAGCCGGTCTCGCATTCTTCGATATTGAGTTTCACCCCGCCGATGCCGCCGTCGCGCTCATTCAGCAGAGTCAGATAATCATGCATGCCGTCGGCGATTGGCGTGCCCGAGCCGGCGAAGGCGCCGGTCCGGTAGGTGAACAACGGCACGTAGATCTGGTCGTCCGCCGAAGCGATGGTCGTCGCCGGGCCGGTGAGAGCTGTCGTGACCGCTAAGGCCAATGTGATTTTTTTCAACCTATTCATGCTTTCCTCCCTCTAGTCTCAGTGTGAGCCGGTGTCCTCAATAGGGGAACGGCCACATGCGCAACTTCTGCTTCCCGATCTGCCATAGGCGCGCCAGCCCATGCGGCTCGACGATCAGGAAGAATATAATGAGAACTCCCGTCACCATATAGGTCAAATGTTCAACAGTGGAAGCGCCGATTGTAAGGCCCAGTGAATTCGGCAGAGCCCGCAAGGCGATCGGCAGGACATGAATGAGCGCCGCGCCCAGGAAAGAGCCGATCAGACTGCCAAGTCCGCCGATAATGACCATGAACAAAATGAGAAAAGATTGATTGATGTTGAAGGCTTCCGGTTCGGCCGCTCCGAGCCAAAGGAAGACCATGAGCGCACCGGCGACGCCACAATAAAAAGACGAAACGGCAAAGGCGAGCAGCTTGGTCTGAAGCAGACGAATGCCGATCAATTGCGCCGCAATGTCCATGTCGCGCACGGCCATCCACATGCGTCCGATCCGGCCATGGACAAGGTTCGAAGCGATCCAGGTCAGGAAAGTCACGATCGACAAGACGACGAGATAACGTGTCACCGGTGTCGCCGAAGGTCCGGTCACGGCAAGGCCGAAAATCGTATGTGCCGGGACTTCGATCGCGCCCGATGTATTGTAATTATAGAGCCAGGGGATGCGGCCGAAACACCATTGCAGGAAGAATTGCGCGGCAAGCGTCGCCACGGCGAGGTAGAAGCCTTTGATCCGCAAGCTCGGCAGGCCGAACACTACGCCAACGGCACAAGACGCAAAGCCTGAGACGAGAATCCAGACGACGATGTTGACGCCGGGGAAAAGCGTCGAGAGCTTGTAGCACGCATAGGCACCGACACCCATGAATCCCGCCGTGCCGAGCGACAAAAGGCCGGTATAGCCGGTGAGAATGTTCAACCCGATCGCAGCGAGGGCCAGGATCAGCAGCGGGATCAAGACGCTGGCGATCAAGAATTCGCTGCCGAGAAGGGGAATTGCGATGAAGGCTATGGCGAGGATGATGCCGATGCCGATCCGATCCTGCAGGATCGGGAAGATCGCCATATCGGCGTCATAGGTCGTTTTGAACTGGCCTGCTTCACGGTAGAGCATGATTCATATCCGCTCGATGAGCTTTTCGCCGAACAGGCCTTCGGGACGCACAAGCAAAAAGGCGAGCGCGATGACGTAAGCAAGCCAGCTTTCGGTGCCGCCGCCGACGAGGCCTCCCCAATAGAATTCGCCGAGTTTTTCGGCGATCCCGATGATCAGGCCACCGACGATGGCACCCGGGACCGAAGTGAAACCGCCGAGGATCAGCACTGGCAGCGCTTTCAGCGCCACCGTCTGCAGCGCGAAAGAGACCTCCGAGCGCGCCCCCCACATGATGCCGGTGACGAGCGCAACGAGGCCCGCTGTGAACCACACGATGACCCAAATCTGATCGAGCGAAATGCCGACCGAGAGAGCCGCCTGATGATCATCCGCGACGGCGCGTAACGCACGCCCGATCCGGGTCTTTTGAAAAAAGAAGGCGAGGCCGGCAACCATCAGCGTCGCGATGACGGCTGCCGCAGCATCGATTCTTTGGATGGAGACGAAGCCACCCAATATATGAAAATCGACGGCCCCGCTCGGCAAAAGAAGCTCACGTGTGATCATGATTTTCGGATTGCCGCCGAAGACGAGTTCGCCAAGGCCGATGAGAAAATAAGTCAGTCCAAAGGTCGCCATGAAGAGAATAATGTCGGGCTGGTTGACGAGAGGCCGCAGGACGATTCGCTCGACGCCGCGGGCAAGCCCGTACATGACGGCACAGGTCAATCCCAAAGCGACGAAGGCCGGCACACCTTTCTCGTGCAAGCCGACGAGCGTCAGTGCGGCGAACACCATCATAATGCCTTGCGCGAAGTTGAACACGCCTGAGGCTTTGAAAATAAGAACGAAGCCGAGCGCAATCAGCGCGTAGAGCATACCGCCGACAAAGCCTTCCCAAACGGTTTGCACCAGCAGATCCGGCGCCGTCCCCATTTGGATAAAAGGATCGACGAAGATTTTGTAGACAAGCTCCATCAGACGTCTTCCCCAGCGCAACCGCGCAATGTTTTTGCGGCAGAGCATGTCATATCCGAGACATCGGATTTATCCGATGTCTCATATCTGAAAAGTGGACCCACTTTTCCGACAAGGACATGCTTCAACTTTTTGAATTGGCGCGTGTTCTTGATCGATCGGGTGATTCCACCCGATCAATCAAGAATACGCGCTAATGCGTGACTCCCAAATAGGCATCTATGACCTTTTGATCGCGCTTGACATCATCAGGCCGGCCATCTGCGATCTTATGGCCGTATTCGAGCACGATGATACGGTCGGAAAGATCCATCACGACGCCTATATCATGTTCGATCGGGGCGATCGTCGTGCCGAATTGTTTGTTCACGTCGATAATGAAACGGCTCATGTCCTCTTTTTCTTCGAGATTCATCCCGGCCATGGGTTCGTCGAGCAAGAGCAGTTTCGGCTCCATAGCTAGCGCCCGGCCGAGTTCGACGCGTTTTTGAAGACCGTAAGGAAGCTGACCGACCGGCACTTTGCGAATATGTTCTATCTCGAGGAAATCGATGATTTCCTCGCAAAATTTGCGATGCTCTATTTC
>JBKQHN010000181.1:0-9478 GCA_052148755.1 Beijerinckiaceae bacterium
TTCCGGCACATTGGAACCCTGCAATTGTGAATCATACCGCGAGCCAAGGAGCTGCAACCAGTGGATTACGCAGCGGAAGTCTTCGACCAGGTCCAACTGCTGTTCGACATTAACGGGTTCAATGACCACGAGTTGCATTGCGTCCTGAGATTCGAGACTGGGCCGGATGCCGAAGTCCTGAAGAAAGCCGTCATCGCCTCGATCGAGGCTATTCCCATCCTCGGCAGCCGCTACATTGCCGGCGCCAGACCGCATTGGTCGAGCCTCGATCGCAGCGACTTTGAAGGGGCTTTCGTCATCGCGCGGACGCAGACGGAATTCGACGAGTTCGTCGTCTCTCGAGTCGACGAAGGCCTCGGCCCGCAAGTCAGGGTCTGCGTCCACGACACGAGCCCCTTCGCCGTCGCGTTCAAAATGAACCACATGATATGCGATGCGGCAGGCTTCAAATCCTATCTCTATTTCCTCTGCGAAATCTATTCGGGGCTGCAGACCGATGCGGCGTTTAAGCCGCCCTCGATTACCGGGGACAGGAGCATGCGCGGCGTGCTCAAACACTTTGGCATGCGAGCCAAGTTCGAGTCGCTGTTCATGCAAAGCAAGGAAAACAACCTCACCGGGGGAGATCGGTTCCCTCTGAGCGAGGGCGGAGAGGTGCGCCCCTTCATCGTGACTCACAAGCTGGGGCGGGAAAGGACTGCGGCCGTCAAACACTATGGCCGAGCGCAGGGAGCGACCCTGAACGACGTCGTGCTGACCGCCTATTACCGTTGCCTGTGCAACAGGCTGGCCCTGCGCCCCGGCACCGAACTCGCGATGCCGTTCATGGTGGACATGCGCCGCTATCTCGAGGAAACCGGGGAATTTACGTCCCTGACCAATCTCTCCTCAATGGCGACCATTCGGCTGGACTACCGGCCCGAGGAACGCTTCGAGGCCACACTCGGCAGAATAAAACCACTCACGGACGAGAAGAAGGGCAGCGACATCGGCCTCAACGGATTCGTCAAGCTCGACCTGGTGTATCGGATGCTCGGCGACCGCATCGCCAATCGTTTTCTCAGGTCGCGCCTGAAGAACCCTCTCATCTGCATGACGAATGTGGGGATCTTGGATGCGGCCCGAATCGCTTTCGGCAATCAGCGCCCGTATGATGCCTTTTTGTGCGGCTCGATAAAATACAAACCTTACTTCCAGCTCGCTGTGAGCTCGTATGATGACGAACTCACTTTGAGCTCCAACCTGTATGGAAGCGGTGACGATCGGGATCGCATCGTCTCTTTCTTCGAGGAGATTGATGCGGACTTGCCCGGTTAGGGCTTGCCGCGGGTTCTCACGCCTCCGCAACCGAGGTCAGTCGCAGCCCCTGTGGTTCCGCAATTCAGGTGCAACCCTCATTGCCGCTATTCGGCAGCGAGCCCTTCGAGCTTCTCACCGGAGCCGGCTCGACCGAGATGGCGATCGCCCCATTTGCGAATGGCGTCAATGACCGGAATGAAACTTTGCCCCTTGCGGGTCAGGCGATACTCGACCTTGGGCGGAACGATGCCGAAATCCTTTCGATCGATGAGTCCGGCTTCGCTGAGCGCCTTCAATTCGCGACTAAGAACGCGTGGGGCGATTTCCCGCGTTCCATCACCGCCTCTCAAGAGACCAGTTCTGATTTCGCTGTAGCGGAGCGGACCGTCCTTGAGATCCCATAGAATGCGGAGCTTGTATTTTCCGCTGATCAGCTTCTGAAACGCCGTGACCGGGCAACTGCGCGTCATTGTCGATTTCAAGTTCGCCATCGCAATCCGTGCTCCGCGACCGCTGAGCTTCCAACCTGCCATCAGCATAAAGCGAGAACCGAAGAATTCAGCAGTATCATTTTTGTCCATACTTGCCAATTCGGACATTTGCTTCCTTAATGACGCGCCGCACAGCTCGGCTCTATCGCGGCGACGTCGTTGACGTGACGGGGAAGGATCTATTCATGAAATACTTCCTGATTAAGTATCACTTCAAAAGCGGTTCCGAAGAACAGTGGCAGCAAGACATCGCTCGGTTCATTTCGGCCCTGGACAATGATCCAGCCGTGAAGGGAAAAATCTCCTATCGCTGCATGAAACGTCGTGGAGGTTCTGACTACTACCATCTGGCGGGGGCGGCTGACGAGGCCGCCGTCCATGCTCTTCAGAGCCAGGAGTTTTTCAAGCGTTACTCGGAACAGACGAAACTCGCCGGCGGCGGCGAGGTCGAGGTCTTGCCGCTCGAGATCATCGCCGAGACCAAGCATCGGTCGTGATCGTCGGCCCGCGCGCCGTTTCGCCAATTATCTGCCGCCCGTCTTGGAGATGCTTGGCCTCGCGGGGGTCGAGCACAACGCGAACAACAACCGCATGAGGAGGAAATAGGACGTCATGACAAAAGATCTCAGCTACCTCGCCTACACGGCACTCCTTACGGCCGCGCTTTGGATTCCCTACATCGTCGCTCAGGTGATGACGAACGGCTTTCTCAAACCGCCAAACTATGTCGATCCCGCGCCGCGTCCGGTTCCGTTATGGGGCCAGCGCGCCAACCGCGCCCAAATCAATGCGGTGGAAAGTTTTGCGCCGTTTGCGGCGCTCGTGATCATCGCCCACGTTGCCGGCAAGGCCGATGCGATGACGGCCTTCTGGACGGTGTGTTTCTTCTGGCTGCGGCTGATCCACGCCGTGGTCTATATGCTGGGCATACCCTACGTGAGAACGCTCGTCTTCAACTTGGGCTTCGTCGCGGTCGTCGGCATCTTCTGGGAGGTGATCAAGTAATAGCGAGAAGGCTTCGGCTCGTGGCGATTGGAGCGCATAGCTGGCGCCGACATCTCGGCGCCCGTGCTCACCGGTCTGCGGTCGAGGTTGCCCGCAACCGCTGCAATTCGGCTTCGAGAGCCACGATGCGCCTGTCGCGCTCGGTGAGCGTGGCCGCGACATCGGCCGCTTCGAAACGCTGCGGAATATGCTGCTGGCAATTCGTGTCCCAGGCCGAAACGGTGAAGAGAATGACTTGCTCCGGGCGCCCCCTATAATCTTGCGGCATCAGCTTGGCCTTCAACGCGGCGTCGCCTTCGACGACGCGCGCCTCGCCCCAGATCTTGACGCGCTGCCGGTTCGTGTAGTCGATCAAGAAAAGGTGGGCCTTGGGATTGTCGGCGAGATTGCCCTGGGTGATGTATTGCCGGTTGCCGGCGAAATCGACGAAGCCGATGGTCTTGTCGTCGAGCACCTGCAGAAAGCCGGGCGGGCCGCCGCGGTGCTGGATATAGGGCTGACCCTGAGCATTCGCCGTGGCGAAGAAAATGCTCGTCTGCGCCGCGATGAAGCCTGCGAGATCGGACGTAATGCGCGTCCGCCAGGATCCGCGCTCCTCCATGCGCTGATAGGAGGGGCGCGAGCCCTTGCGCGTCTGCACCGACTTGACGGACGGCGTAAAGGCGACGTCGCTAGGGTAGATGCAAGTGGTGTTCATCATCACCTCCTCAAAGTCCGAGATCGCTCAGAGACGGGTGATCGTCGGGGCGGCGGCCCAGCGGCCAATAATACTTGCGTTCGCCCTCCTTAATCGGAAGATCATTGATACTGGCGATGCGCAGAGACATAAGACCATGCTCGTCGAATTCCCAGTTTTCGTTGCCGTAGCTACGGAACCAATTGCCGCTGTCGTCGTGCCATTCATAGGCAAAGCGAACAGCGATGCGGTTCTCATGGAACGCCCAAACCTCCTTGATCAGGCGATAGTCGAGTTCGCGGTTCCATTTGCGCATCAGGAACGCCTCGATAGCCTCCCGGCCAACAAGGAACTCCGTGCGATTTCGCCAGCGGCTGTTGTTTGTGTAGGCGAGCGCGATGCGAGCCGGATCGCGTGTATTCCACGCGTCTTCGGCCATGCGTGCCTTCTGCACGGCGGTCTCGGACGTAAAGGGGGGAAAGGGTGGACGGCTCATAGGTATCGTCCTCGATTGGGGTCTGCAATAGGGCCACCGCCGGCGCAACGGCATCGGGCGTCGGCGGCATCGCCCGGTGAATGGCCCGTCAGGCCGCCTTGCGGGCGGTAACAATGGGGAAGTCTATATCGGTCTTGGCAACTTCGTTGATGTAGTTCGTCCAGGTGTTGAGCGCGACGTGCAGAACGATCTCGATCACCTGTGCGTCATCATAGCCGGCGGATTTGACGGCGTTGACATCAGCCTCGCCGACGTGGCCGCGCTCGCGCACGACCTTGACCGCGAAGCGTACTGCCGCGTCAGCCTTGGGGTCGTTCGAAGCGCCGTTGCGATTGGCGGTGATCTCCGCATCATCGAGTTTGGCGATGTTCTTGCCGAGATAGGTGTGCGCCGAGAGGCAGTAATTGCAACCGTTGATCTCGGCCACTGCAAGCGCGATGCGCTCACGAGTCGGTGCCGGCAGGGCCCCCTTGCTCAACGCACCTGAGAGGGCGAGATAGCCTTCGAGCGCGGCCGGGCTGTCGGCGATGAGGCGGAATAGGTTTGGAACGGTGCCGAGTTGCTTCTTGACGGCGTCGAGAAACGGTTGCGAGGCAATAGGAGCGGCTTCAATCGTCGCGGGAGTGAGAATGCGGGACATCGCGTTTTCCTTGCATGATTTCGGCCGGGCGCAGCCGATACTAGGAAACTAATCCATTCCAATTTTTCCTATAAGATGGTATAAATGGCATCCATCCTTCCGAATTATGGGAACATCTATGGATCGTCTCGAATCGATGTCGATCCTCGTGACCGCCGTCGAAGCGGGTAGCCTTTCGGCCGCGGCGAGGCGGCTTGGCACGCCGCTCACAACTGTTAGCCGCAAGGTGTCGGAGCTCGAGGCGCATCTCAAGACACGGCTCCTCAACCGATCGAGCCGACATCTCACACTGACCGATGCGGGCCAATCTTATGTGGCCGCCTGCAAGCGCATCCTTGAAGACGTGGGTGAAGCCGAGCGCGCCGCCTCCGGTGAATATAGCGCACCGAGAGGCGATCTGATCATCACCGCACCGATCGTCTTCGGGCGTCTGCACGTCCTGCCCATAGTGATCGAGTTTCTCAAGGCTTATCCTGAGATCAACATCCGGATCGTGCTCGCCGACGGCCTGGTCGACCTGCTGGAGGAGCATGTCGATCTCGCCGTCCGCATTGGCGAATTGCCCGACAGCAGCCTGGTCGCGACCCGGGTCGGCTCGATCCGCCGCGTCGTTTGCGGCAGCCCCGCCTACTTCGCCGAGCACGCCATACCGAAGCACCCTGGGGAACTAGCGGCGCTTGATTCGATTACGTTTGAAGGGCTGATGTCGCCAGTCGCCTGGACCTTCACTTTGGGCAAGTCAGCCGAATCGGTCCCGATCCATTCGCGGCTCGTCGTCAACACGGCGGAGGCGGCCATCGACGCAGCCATCGCAGGGGTTGGAATTACGCGCGTACTCTCCTACCAGATCGCGCAGGCTATGCGGACCGGCGCGCTCAGCGTCATTCTGCAAGAATTCGAGCGGCCTTCCGTGCCGGTCAATCTCGTTTACGCTGGCGGGCGGCTCTTGGCGCTGAAGCTGCGGGCCTTCCTCGATTTCGCGGCGCCGCGGCTGAAGAGTGCACTCTCGCAAGGCAGTGCATAAGAAGCCGGACTGCGCGGACTTCGCAATGGCTTGGGCCCTCGGGAAATCCCGTTGGCAACAATCGAGGACGAATCGCGCGGTGCTAAACGAGACCCTCATTTTTCTGATAAAGGCACTGCACACAGCCGTGTTCGTCTTCGCATCGGCTTGCATCCTTTACGTGCTTCGCTGCGGCATCGTCGGCCGCGCCTCGCGACGGATGCTGGTCGCGTCAATTGCGGTCCCTTCAATCGTGGGCATCTTGTGGTGGCTCAATCACCAGGAGTGCATTCTGACGAGCGCCATCTACGGGCTGTCCGGCGGCGATCGTTCGCAACCGGATATTTTTCTGCCGGATTGGCTATCGCGTCGGATCATGCTGGGCTCGACATTGGTGCTCGTCCCCGCTCTGTGCCTCGTTGTCTGGCGTCAGCTCATGCACAAATGGCGACCAGAAGTCGGTTAGATTGGACCTGAGGACGCTCGGCGGCCTGCTCCAACCCTATCGTTCACTTGCAGCGCGGCCGCGCCTGTGGGCGATGGGCCTAGCCGCCAGTTTTGACCAGCTTCGCCCCTTTCGAGGTATCCGATTGATCTTGTGCCGCATCCGGTTCCTCCGACGAATTCTCGCTTTTTTCGAAGTGCTACCGAAGCCTCGTGAGGGGACCAACGGTCTTTGTTCGTAACTGTTGCTGTCAGCGTATCGGATGAAACGCCATGCCCTTATAATGGGCTCCGCAATCGACAACCGCACCGGACTGTTCCGACGCAATCGGCAAAGTGCGGTCGCCTGCAAAGACTCGGAAGCCCCCGGGGTGGCGTGGGTCGTCCTTACATGGAGTTGCGACATGACGTTATACGCTCTGGCTTTGCTCATCGGCATCATCGCCGGACTTCGGCAGCTGACCGCGCCCGCCGCGGTCAGCTGGGCAGCGTATCTCGGCTTGTTGCCCTTGCGGACCACGCCGCTGGCCTTTCTGGGCGCCCAAGTCACGCCTTACATCTTCAGCTTGTTGGCAATCGCGGAGATGGTCGCCGACCAATTGCCGAAGACGCCGAGCCGGAAAATCCCGGTATCGTTCGCAATCCGGCTGGTGAGCGGCGGTCTTTGCGGTGCCGCGATTGGCGCGACCGGCGGCGCTCTTGCCGGCGGCCTTGTGGCCGGCGTGATCGGCGCCGTCGTCGGCACTCTCGGCGGCTATGCAGCCAGGATGCGGCTCGCCAAGGCGCTCGGCAAGGACTTACCCGCCGCCCTGATCGAAGATCTCGCCGCTATCGGGGGTGCGGTTCTCATCGTGGTGTCGGTCCGATGACCGAGCATTTCGACGCGATCATCATCGGCGCCGGCCAGGCCGGTCCGCCACTCTCCGGCCGCATCGCTGCAGGCGCATCGACAGAACGATCGGGTCAAGCAAGATGAGATAGTGCAACCAAAATGAGCCGAACCCCGAGTGTGATGCCGACGAGCGCTGTCGAAATCACTCCGGCCGCGCGGAAAACGTTCGCGGTCTTCTTCAATGACAGGCCGACTGCGTGGCTTATTCGGCCAGTGACAAAAATCGCACTCATGATCGCGATTCCCGTCCGATCGGCTCCCATCAATTCGAGCAGCGCAAATCCGGCGATAAAAATGGCTGCGTTCTCCGCCAAATTGCCGTGGCGCCGCATTGCTCGCAGCAGGTCGGGATGGCCTCCGTCGCTGAGCGACTGACGGTTCTCTCGGCGCGAAAGGATCACGCCGATCATCAGGACCATTTGTAAGGCGAGCAATATGCCTGCCGTCAGGCTGGAGACGATCGGCAAACTGGTCGATTGCATGTATGCGTTCCTTGTAAGCCGCTCGGCGAACCGGCAATTACATATCAGGTGGTGCCAACTTGACCGCGGTCAATGTGCAAGGTCATCGCGGTCGAACAGCGACATAAGCGTTCCCGTCATCGTTGCGATGAGCCGTTCGTCACCCCCATTGGCGAGGGCAAAAGCGCGCGCATCGCACAGCGTGAGCGTGCGCCCCGGCTTCACCACGTGGGCTCGGAACACAAACCGCTCCCCCTTCGCAGGCGCGACGAGATTTATCTTAAATTCAACCGTGAGCACCGCGGCATCAGCAGGCATCAGCGAAAAGGCGGCATAGCCGCATGCGCTGTCGAGCGCCGTGGCGACAATGCCGGCGTGCAGGAAACCGTGCTGCTGCGTGTAGGCCGGGCGATAGGGCATGGTCAGGTCGATTTCGCCCGGCGCTAGCCGGGCAATCTCGATGCCCAGCGTTTGCATGGTCTGTTGGCGAGCGAAGCTGGCACGCACGCGTGCGTCAAAATTTGGGTCCTTAGGCTGGAACGGCATGTAGCTCACCAATCGTCGATCACAGTCGTAGCGGTAGTGGTAATGGAAAGGCTGGCCTCAGAGAAGCACGCCGAACAGCTCAGGCAGTAGCGGCTAGGCCGGCGAAAAGGATTCGATGAGGCTCAGGAGTTCGCGTTCCGCCCGGGTCACGTAATGTTGCTTGTGCCGGAGCACGAAGAACTGCCGCTTGGGCAAAGGAAAATCGAGCGCGACGAGCGATCCCGCCTTGAGGGCGGCATTAGCGGCCAGCTTCGACAGTACGGCCGCGCCCGCTCCATCCTCGACTGCGGCGCGGACTGCCTCGTTGGACGGTAATTCGAGAATGACGTCGAGATCAGCACTCTTGACGCCCATTCTCGTGATTGCCGCTTCGAATATGGCCTGCGTCCCCGATCCGCTTTCCCGGAATATCCAGCGGGTCTCTTTAAGCTCGGCGGGTGAGACCGAGCCCTTCTTGGCCCAAGCATGGCCTGGGCTTACAACGAGAACCAGATCGTCATCGGCGACCGGCGTGATCGCCAGCGCCGCGTCGTCGATCGCCCCTTCGACGAAGCCGAGGTCGGCCGTGCCTTCATGAACCTCGGCGGCAACCGTCTCCGTATTGCCGATCGTGAGCCGCATCGTAATGCCCGGGAATCGCGTGCGGTAGCGATACATGAGCGGCGGCAGCCAGTAGTTAGCGACCGTTTGGCTCGCGGCGAGCGCCAAGGAACCGCGTTTGAGCCCGGCGAGATCGGCGAGAACCGTTTCGGCCGCCGCGGCTCGAGCAAGCACCGCCCGCGCCTCCACCAAGAACAAGCGCCCGGCCTCGGTCAGCTCGATGCGGCGCCCAACGCGGTTGAACAACCTGGTCGCATAACGCGCCTCGAGCGCGGCGACCGCCGCGCTCGTTGCCGATTGCGTCAAGTTGAGGTCGTGTGCCGCCTGCGTCACATGCTCGCGTTCGGCCACTGCCACGAAGATCCGAAGCTGCTCCAGCGTCATCTTTGTTCCATCATGCCGTCATCTTGACCAGCATTAGACTGAAACCGGCGATGAAAATAAAGGCGGCAAGTCCGAGCACTAGCGGCTTCAACCCCTTGGCGCGCAATTTGCGGATATCCGTCTCGAGCCCCATCGCCGCCAGAGCCATGGAAAGCCCGAAGCTCGTCGCGGCAACGATCGCCGGCTTGATGGCGGGCGGAACAGCGACGACACTGTTGAGCAAGACGAGAGCGATGAAGCCGAGCACGAACCACGGCATCGGCACTTTCGCCTTGCGGCGGCCTTCCCCGTGACGCGTATTGCGACGGGCCATCAATCCGAGCGAAATCACGACGGGTCCCGCTGGCAGCCGGTTTCATGAACCAGAAATACAACTTGTCATTAAATTTGAAAGCAAAACGGTTTAATGACTCAAGGGGATCAGGGATAGTTTCTCCTTCGGAGAGTTGTTCTGTTTCGTTATCATTATTGACACTATCCCCCTTTGCTTTCTCATCATTTCCCACAAGACCGGTGAACGGTGTCTGCGAATAAGCAGACG
>JBKQHN010000182.1:0-17190 GCA_052148755.1 Beijerinckiaceae bacterium
AACGCGCCAAGCCCTCAAGCTCGGTGCGTTCTTCCCCCGTCAGAATAATCGGCGTGGCTTCCGGAATGATCTTGCTGCTCATGCAGCCTTGAATCACGACTCAGCTATCAACGATAGTGGGTACTAGTATGTCGTTTACGAAATCACACAAATGCCGCGAATTGTCCAGTGGCTACTCGGCTCGGGCAGCTTGCGCTGATTCTACCAAATGTAAAATTAGATCAATGCCTTGCCGAGCGCCATCAGAACCTTTGAGACAAGCATTCGCGAGGTGGCAGGGAGATCTTGGCCGAATCAGAATTAAGAGTTCTGCCCCATCCTGGGACTAGATCACGTTCATGATTTTGGATTTATTCAATCCAAAATCATGAACGTGATCGATTCCAATAAATTAGAGCGGGATATGCAGATAAGTCTACGCAATCTGCGTAGACTTGATTGCGCCGGAAAACCCGCGCAGCGTCCCACTTTTCCTCATCCCGCTCTATGCGCCCGGCGCAGACCACGCCCTGTGTGAGAACTTCGCTTCAGGCGAAGTCGCGCAGAAGCTTGGCGTAAAAGGCACGGTAGAGCTCGGCGCACGGGTGGGCGCTTGCCTTGGCGATGGCGGCCGGAGCTTCCGCGGCTTGCAGCATTGCGGCTGCAAGAGCGTCATGATGCAGCGCTTCGAAGGCCGCAAAATCCACATCGGCCGGCGCCGGGCCGTGCAGTGCGAAAACACGCGTTGCCTCGGTCCTGGCTTTGATGGCTATCGCTCCGAGAGGCAGAAAAAGAAAGTCGCGTGCCGCTTGCGCGGTCGCCGCCGATACGAGGATCGGCACGCAAAGCTCTCTCGTAGCCGCTTCAAGGCGCGCCGCGACATTGACCGGGTCGCCAATGATCGAATACTCGAATCTTTGTTGCGACCCCAAATTGCCGACAAAAACTTCGCCTGTATTGATCCCAATTCCGATTTCGACAGGTTCGAAAGCGAGTCCGGCGATGGCCGCCTCTGCCGCCAATTCGGCGTTCAGCGCGGGCAGGGCGGCGCGCATCACGAGCGCGGCGCGACAGGCATGACCGGCATGGTCGGGGACATCGAGAGGGGCGTTCCAGAAGGCCATCAGGCCGTCGCCGAGATACTTGTCGATCGTGCCGGACTGCGCCAGGACCGCCTGCGTCAGGGGCGTGTGCACTCGGTTGAGGAGATCGACCACAGCGACGGCGGCGAGCTTTTCCGCGCGGCGGGTGAAATCCCGCATGTCGGTGAACAGGACGGTGACGTCACGCGATTCGCCGCCGAGTTTAAGGGCGGCAGGATCGGCGGCGAGGCGGGCGACGACGGCGGGGGCGAGATAACGCGAAAAGGCGTTGCGGACAAATTGCCTCTGACGTTCGCTGCGGCGATAGACCAAGATCGTCATGCCGATATAGGCGATGAGCCAAGTCGTTCCGGGAAGCAGCGGATCAAACAGCAGATCGGCACGCAAATAGCCGAGGAAGCTCGCCCCGCACAATATTACGAGGAGAGCCAAGACGGCGGCGGCGGCAGCGGCCGGCTTGGCAAAACGTGCGAGCAGAGTGCAGGCGAAACCGCCGAACACGAGCAAAAGAGCTTCGAGCCCGCCGGCGTAATCGGGCCGGGCGAGACGGGCTCCGGTGAGGATATGCTCAAGAAGCTCGGCATGAATGTCTATGCCGGGCACGGCGGCTTCGAGCGGTGTCGATCGCACGTCTGCCAGCGCCGAGGCGGTCGCACCCACGAGCATGATGCGTCCGGCGATTTCATCATCGGTTATTTCGCCGGCGAGAACCCGCGCAGCCGACAGATGCCGGCGCGGCTCGCTGCCGGCATAATGCACCCGCACCGAGGCTTCGGCTTCGGTGCCGATTTCCAAACTGCCGATTTTGACCGCAACGACGCCGGTCGCAGCGCCGTATCCCGTTGTGCCGGAGGCATTGGAGGACTTCACGATCAATGTGTCTGCGTGCTGCGCCGCCCGCAAAACTTCCGCATCGAGGCTGGGGACGAGGCCTGCACCCTCTCGGGAAGCAATGGTAAAGAGTAAAGGAACCTTGCGAACGATGAGATCTCGGTCGGGCACCCAATTGATCGCACCGAGCCCGGCCGCCGGTTCGATGAGCTTTGGAAGCGGCAGAACCGCGCTTGTGAAATGGGCGAGGAAAGATGCCGGATCATCGCCCGTCGTCGCAAAGCCCGTTTTCACGGGAATATCTACTAAGTTCTTATCCTGCGTCAGGACGAGGGCCAAAACCGACGGCACATGGCTGAGGGCTTGGGTTAGGTCATCGCTTGTCGAATCAACGCTCATGCCGAAGCCGCGTGCTTCGAGCGCCCGCGCGTAAGCTTCGCGCTCGGGAATGGCAGGCAGACGTGCCAGAAGGTTTGCGGGCGCAGCCCGATCCTCCTCGGCGAAGACGATATCGAATGCGACTGCGGCGGCGCCCTGCGCGGCGAGCCGGTTGGCGAGGTCGGCGAGCAGTCTTCGTGGCCAAGGCCATTGACCGAATTGTTGCAGCGAAGCGTCGTCAATCGCAACGACCCGCACCGGCAGATCCGGCGTCCAACGCCGCGGTTCGAGCCTCTGGTACTGATCGAAAACGAGATTGCGCAGGGTCTCCGCCAGCGGCGGACTTGCGAGCATCACGGCCAAACCGAGAAGCACCGGAAGGCACCAAGGGACCGCACTCGATCCGATCGAAATCACTCGTTTGAAGGCCATCATGGCCGTCGCGTTCTCTGTATCCGGGTGCCCGTAAGCGCGAACATGCTCGGCAGTCTGCGTCGCAGCGCGTCTGGGCGTCCGGTTCCGTAAAGCTGAATTTGAGTTTCTCGAGTCATTTCATGTAATACCAAGTAAAGGCTCAGCAATAATTAAAGGCCGGCCAATCGCGCGAGCATTTTATATTTCCGGCGTGATCGCCAACAGGCGCGGCCCATTGCACGACTGAGATTGTTTAAGCTATTCTTTGGTCGATTGAGTTCGCATCGGGCCCGGAAAGGTCGGCAGCCGCGGAAATCACTGATTATTTCACAAAAGTGTCAACGAGCAACTCTACAGAAGACTTGTCGCGAAGTTTTATGGCGATGCGGCGTCGCGTGAGGGGATATGTCATGGCTGCGAAACTTGCTGAATCCGACAAGGTGACCATACAGGCGAATGGGACTGCTACGCCGGCTGCAAACGTCGCGGAAACCGAAATCCCTGTCGAATCAGCGGCAGATGCCAGCGCGCAGGTGAATGGAGATTTGGTCGGCAAGGTCGCCATAGTCGGTGTGATCGGTGTCGGCGCGGCGCTTATCGAAGCTTCGCTCATTCCCGGCTTAATCATCGGTGCGGCGGCGGTTCTCGCACCGAAGTTCCTGCCTGAGGTGGGCTCGCGGCTGCGGCCCTTGTTCAAGTCGACGATTCGCGGCGCCTACAAGCTGCAGGAGAAGACCCGCGAGGCGTTTGCCGAAGCGCAGGAACATGTTCAAGACATCATGGCCGAGGCCCGCCACGAGGATGAAGAAGCGGAGACTGCGGCCAAGGCCGTGCCCGAGGTACAAACTGCCGCAAAAGCTTGAGCGGGCGTTCGCCGGATCATGAAAAAAAAGCATAGTGCCAAAGTTGCGCATCATGTGCCCGGGCGGATGCGACTCAAGCTCGACGCCGCCAAGGGCAATGATAGCCTTCTCGAAGAGATCCGGCAGACATTGGTGAGCGTGCCGGGCATCCATGAAATCCAAATCAACGCCGCCACAGGCAGTGTGACAGTGCATTATTCGGTCGAGGCGCATCCCGAACTGCATGCCAGCATTGACCAGCATCAAGAGCATTTTTCCGTGCAGCATACGCCGCCCGCAACGAAGCTCGATGATATGACAAAGCTCATCGAAGAAGAAGCCGAGTTCCTTGCGGACCATTCGAATTCGGCGCGTGCCATCGTCAAATTCTGCAAGGAGCTCGATCGCAACGTCAAGAACGCAACAGGCAACGCGATCGACCTCAAAGTGCTGGTGCCGCTCGGGCTTGCGGCCGTGACTTTCGTCGAGATCGGGGCCACGGCGGCAACTCCCGTCTGGGTCACGATCGGTTTGTTTTCCCTCAACCATTTCGTTGAACTGCAAGCCCATCAAGCGGCCGAGCGCCGCAATGGCGCAACGAAATCAGCCGCCCTTCAGGGCAACGGCGGCTGATGCAACTAACTATTCGTCATTTCCTGCCCGGGCGTGTGCGGCTGCACATCCCGTTGCTCTATCATGAATCCCATCTGGTGGATTCCGCGATTGTCTGGCTGCAGAAACAGCCTGGAATCGAAAATGTACGGGTGAACTCCGCCTGCGCCAGCCTCGTCGTCGAATATGATCGGCGGCGGCCCGAAATCTGGGCGCAGATGAGCTTCTTTCTACAGAACGCGACGATCGATCAGTTGCGTCTGCTCGCGACCCAGACGCACCATCAAGCCAAGCACACACCCAAACATCTCGAGCTTCCGAAGCCGCGTGAGATCGCGGCCAAATCCGGGACAGCGCTGACCGCGACGTCGCGGCGCTGGCCGCTCGTTTGGCCGACCGTGTCCATCGCGCTGTGTTTTTCCCTTCACCCGGTCGCGCTCGCCGTCAACATCCCACTGCTTTTGTGGAATTCTTTGCCGATTGCCAAACGCGCCTTCCGAGTCATCCGACGCGAGAAGCGGCTCAACGTCGATTTTCTCGACGTTTTGGCCATCGGCGCCTCGGTTGCCCACAATAATATTCTTGCGGGGGCAATCGTCGCCTGGCTCATTCACCTCGGCGATTGGATTCGCGATCTGACCGCTGCCGGTTCACGCCGGGCGGTGAGCGAATTGCTCGAATATCAGGCAAAGACCGCGTGGGTCCTCAGAGACGGGGAAGTCGTCGCCGTTCCGGCCGCCGAAGTGGCGATGGCCGACCTCGTCGTGGTTCATACCGGCGAAATGATTCCGGTCGACGGGGAAGTGGTCGAAGGCCATGCGACGATCGATCAAAAGACGATCACCGGCGAGGGGCTTCCCGTCAATCGCGGGATCGGCGAGGTCGTCTTCGCCGCGACGGTTCTACGTGAAGGCCAAATCGTCGTGCGTGCCATGCGCGTCGGTCACGAGACGACGGCCGCACAGATCGTGAAACTCGTCGAAGCCGCACCGATCGGCGAGACGCGCATGCAAAACCATGCCGAGCGCCTGGCCGATCGCCTCGTCATGCCGACCCTTGCAATCGCCACCGGCACGGCTGCGCTAACGGCCGATTTCAATCGCTTCTTGTCGCTTGTCATTATCGATTACGGAACCGGTATTCGTGTTGCGGCGCCGACTTCTGTCCTGTCGTCGATGACGCATGCGGCGCGCGCTGGGATCATTATCAAGAGCGGCGCTCATATGGAGCGCCTTGCGCGCGTCGATACCGTCGTTTTCGACAAGACCGGCACTTTGAGCAACGGCATGCCGGGCGTCATCGACGTCATCTGCTATCAGGAGAAGTATTTCTCGGCTCCCGATCTGTTGGGCTTGGTGGCCTCTGCCGAAACTCGCGTCAAACATCCGGTTGCAGAAGCCGTGCGCGCCAAGGCGGAAGAACTCGGCTCGGTCGTTCCGCTCTGCGATTCACAACAATTCCATGTCGGCCTCGGCGTCGAAGCGAGAGTGAACGGCAATTATGTCCACGTCGGCAGCGAGCGGTTCTTGCGGCAAAGCGGCATCAAAGTCGATCGTGCCGCCGCCGATCGAGCAAGCTTCGACGAACGCGGCTGTTCGTCTCTTTACATCGCCGTCGATGGCGTTCTCGCCGGCATGGTGCCCTATGCCGACCAGATTAGGCCGGAGAGCAAGGCTGTGGTCTCGACTTTGCACCGCATGGGCATTCGCAATACGATCATGCTAACTGGTGATAATGCAGTCGTGGCCAAGGCTGTCGGCGACAGGCTCGGCTTGACGCGGCAATTTGCCGGAACTTTGCCGGCCGACAAGGCCGACATCATTCAGGAGTTGCAGCGGCAAGGCCATTGCGTTGCAATGGTGGGCGACGGAATCAATGATTCGCCGGCTCTCAGCTATGCCGACATCGGCATTGCGATGAAGCATGGTGCCGAAGTCACGCTCGAATCTGCAAACGTGCTGTTGATGGAAGATTCCTTATGGAAACTCGTCAAGGCGATCGAGATCTCGCGCGGCGCAGTGGGCCTGATCAGGCAAAACTACGCGATCGTCTCGGTTCTGAACACGGTGGCACTCGCCTTGGCGCTGCCGGGCGGCCTGATCACTCCGGAAATGACCGCTCTGATCAGCAACGGCTCGGCGATTCTCGCGAGCCTCAACGGGTTGCGGCCGATCCTTCGCTATCAGTGATGCCTGCGCCGCAGCGCGTTCTGCTCAGCCCGGCCGATCAGGCTGCGCTCGCAAGTGCCGTCATCCAGCTCGAACGCGCGAGTCTTGCGGTGCGGCTCGCCGACTACGCGGGCCAGCCGCTCAACCGCATGTTGAAAGCGCTGCCACCCGTCGCCAACGACAAGATCCGCGCCGCGGTGCATGCCGCCATGCTGCGCTGTCTGAACCTGGCGGTCAAATCTCTCGAAAAGAAACCCGTCGCACGGCCTTCGAGATTGCGACCGAAACTCGTGTCGGGGCTCGCCGGAGGGGTGAGCGGTTTCGTCGGTCTCGCCGCTTTGCCGATCGAACTGCCGGTCACGACGACGAACATGCTGCGGGCAATAGCCGAAGTGGCACGGGCGGAAGGCGAAGATCTCGGCGACCGCCACACGCAGATCGCCTGTCTCGAAGTCTTCGCCTTGGGACGCCGCGGCAGCTCCGTCGGTGCCGAGGCCGGCTATTACGCCTTGCGAACCCTGCTCGCCAAGGCGACCGGCGACGCCGTGAGCTATCTGGTCCAGCGCGGCGTTGCGGAAGAATCGGCTCCCGTTCTGATGCGTTTCGTGAGCGAAGTTGCGACACGTTACGGCATCATCGTTTCCGAACGGGCGGCGGCCAGCGCCCTGCCTTTGATAGGGGCTATCGGCGGCGCCACGATCAATTGGATTTTCATGGATTATTTTCAGCAGATCGCGCGCGGCCATTTCGCCATACGGCGGCTCGAGCGCGCTTACGGGGCCGAACCGATCCAAGCCACTTATCAAGAGGTCGTGCGGCGGCTGGAGGCCAAGCGGAAGAAGATCGTCTGATATTGTTTCTAGAGCATCATGCATCCAAGCGGAATCAGGCATCATTCTCTGGGTTTTTTTAAAACGCAGCGTTTGTTGCGAAAAACCGGTAACCACTTTTTCGCACGATGCTCTAGATGATCCTACTGCAACCACTTTCGGTAAGGTCTCGGTTTGAATGTCCGCAAAGAGCAATGTGCCAATAATAACGAACATGCACGGAGGTCGCCTGCAATTTACCAACAAGGTCTTGGTGGCGGTACTGGTGACTGCGGTCGCCGTGCTGGTTGTGGCGCGATTGGTGGCGTCAGGCGATGTCTCCCTGACCGTCTGGGGTGACCGCGACCTATGGCGGGCCTTGTCCGTCCCCGATTCCTGGCCGCTGTTTGGGCCGGAAAGCAACGGCGGCACGCGCAGCCCCGGAGGCGCCTTCTATCTTCTGCTGGCGGCGATTTTGGCGGTTGGCCGGAATGTGGTGGCGGTCAATATCGGCGTCATCTTGCTGTTCGCCGCGTCCGTCCTCCTTATCGGGGTTTTCTTCGCCCGTAGAGTATCGTCTTTGGCGGGTGCCTTGATCGCCGCCGCCTTGGCCGGTTCGGTCACCCTGGGCCATGCCCTGGGGGTATGGAATCCCGGTTTCATCCTGATCTTTGCCACGGCGGCGACGGTATTCGGCTATGCCTTCCTCGCTGACGGGCGGGCGCTGCATTTGGGCTTGGCCACCGCCGCCCTGGCGATCGGTATGCAGATACACCTGCAGATTGCCCAGGTCGCACTGGGATTGATCTTGGCTACCGTGATCTATCGCCCCCGGCTGACTTGGCGCCACGCCATCGCAGTAGTCCTCGGTCTGGCTCTTCCCTATCTGCCCAATATCCTGTCGGGCAATGCTCGGCTGCTACAGACGGCGGCGTCGCTGCCGGGTGACGCGATCAACAATTACGTGTTCTGGGAGGTCGCTCGGCTGTGGCCGAAGGCGCAGCTGTTTGCCGATCTGTTCGGGGGTGCCGCCGCCGAATTCGCCGACCGCGGACCGTGGGTCCGGGTACCCCTGCTGGCCGGCGATCTGTTGGCGCTGCTGCTGGCCGCGGGGGCTACTATCGCGACGGTTCGATCCCCACGCAAAGCCTTCGACGGTGCGCCAGTCGGGTTGTTTTTGCTGATACTCCTCGTCACCGCCGTGACCGCCTTGGTGTCCGATCTCCTGGCCCGCCACATGGTGGCGGTAACCCCCGCTGCCGCCGCTCTGGTCGGCTTGGCCGCGGAGCGGCTGGTGGTCGGCCTGAATCGCCGCGGGCCGGTCGCCCAGGCTGCTGCCGCGGTCCTCTGCGGCTTGTTTGCGCTGCGGCCGCTGCTGGCCGGCATCGCCGGATTCGCTCCGGTTCCGTTTCAGGTGGGATCGGTGGCGGCGCAGAGCGAGATCGCCGCCACCCTCAAGCCGGCCTTCTATGCCGACCGCGACGCCTTCGAAGCACATGTCGCCGAGTTCCGCCTGGTCGAGTCGCACCGTTGGATAGTGGCCTCCAACGGCATCCTCAACCACATGTCGTTCCTCTACCAGGCACTCCCGGCGACGAATGCGGGCGCCAACCGCAAGGATTGCCTGGCTGTCGTCGCTAAGACGGATGCTGACGGCGATCTGCGCAAGGAGCTGACCGCGTCGCCGTCACTGGCTGGGCTCGACGCAGTTTTCGGCGAGCAGGAGGCCGAGAGTGCACATTTCCTTTACTTTCCCTATACCGCGCGCGATGGCAACTGCCTGAAGACCTTCCCCAACGGTTACATTCCCACCGCCTTCGAGGCGGCTCACCTGGGAGCGGATGCCCCCGCTGCGGCGAAGGTCATGGATGGTGAAGTGGTATTCGCCGCCTCGCAGCCCGGCCACCGCGATCCCATCGGCATCGAAATCCGCCGCGAGGGTCTTGGCTATGTCGCGGTCCTGCACGGTCCTCTGCTGCGTGGCTATACCGGGCTCTATTTCCGCTCGATCATCGCCCCCGTGCTGTGCTTTGCCGGCGAGCAGCACGTTCATCCG
This sequence comes from Beijerinckiaceae bacterium, assembly GCA_052148755.1. Taxonomy (GTDB): domain Bacteria; phylum Pseudomonadota; class Alphaproteobacteria; order Rhizobiales; family Beijerinckiaceae; genus Methylovirgula. The sequence continues at coordinate 9,193 of JBKQHN010000182.1, forward strand.
GTCCGTTTCGGCAATGTCACCGTCGGATCGCCGCAGCGGGCCGCCCTAGCGCCCTGGCGTTCGCCCGCATTCCCGCTGCCGGATGGGCGCTACCGGGTGTGGCTGATCGGCTCCGATGGACGCCAGCCAATCGCCATCCGCGACGACCTCGGCGAGCTGTGGGTTCCGGCCATGGAAGCGGCGGCGCCGTCGCCTAGTGCTGCAGAACCGCCGCCAGCGGAGTGCTTCGGCAACGACCGCCCCGCTATTCGAGGGGCAGATCGCTGACGAAGATGCCGAAGCGCAGCCGCCGGTGGCGAAAGACATTCAGCCGGCCGATTCCATGGCGGCTGGCAATGGCGGCGATCTCCGCCACTTGGTGATATCGAGGCACGTAGCCGCCGTTCTTCCAGCCATAGGAGAAGTGGACATAGGCGCGATGTATGAGCTGTGCCGCCGAGCGGCGCCGTTCGGAGACGGCATGCAGGCACGATCCCTGGCGGCCGAGGCTGAACAGGTGATCAAGCTCGGCCGCAGTGAGCCACTCGACTAGGCCGAGCGAAATCACCAAAGCGTCGCCCTGAGGCGGCAGGTCGGTGATCGCAGCGACGGTGAAGCGCATGGCCTCGCCCCGCGGCGAGTCGGCAGCCCGTTGCTTGGCTCGGGCGATCGCCGCGTCCGAGAGGTCGTAGCCCTGGTAGGAGGCAGCTCCCAGCGCCAGCAGTCGCTCCGCCAGCAGGCCGGAGCCGCAGCCCAGCTCCACCACGCGGCGACCGGCAAGGTGCGGCGTTAGCAATCGGGCGGCTGCGTCCAGGCGGAAACGCACCGATGAGGAGATCCGCCCGGCCATATCCTCGATGAGATCGGGCGACGCTGCGCCGCCGTAACGGCTAGCCTCCCAGCCGAGGATCTTGGCGTCCCAGAACGCTTTCGGTTCGGGCGCGGCGTGGGCGGTCATGCCCATGAGAGCGCAAATCCTGTTTCGCTGCCCCGCCGCCATTGATGCGACGGCCGGGGGACCGGACGCTCCGCCTGGCGAGTGGCCCGCCCGAACAAAAAATCGGCCCAGCCCGGCGCGGGCATGAAACACGTAGAAATTCATCACCATGAAGTTGATTACGAAGCAGCCAAGATCGGTGGCCAGCTTGCTGGGATAGGGAGGGAGCAGCAGAACTTCGGTCAACAGACGGAATAGTGCAACCGACAGAGCGTAGCTGAAGGCGTAGAGCAAAAGGAAGCGCCGTCCTTGCTGGGTCAGCGCGATCCGCCGGTTGGCACCCCAGGTCCAGTAGCGATTGCTGAGAAAGGACAACAGCCCGCCGGCGACGCGCGCGGCCATCAGGCTGGTCAACGGGGCGAGTCCGATGACCGAGGCGAGCAGCGCGAAGACCAGCCAGTCGCCACCGGCTGCCAACAGCGCAACCGAACAATAGCGACCAAAGCGGAGCGCCGCCTTCATTGCCGTCGTCTCGCCGCCAGGTCGAGGATCAGTTCGGCGGCGCGCTCGGCGCCGTTCGCCAGAGCGGGCAGGGCTTTGCAGGCGGCGCGGAATTCATCGATGCGCCGGAGCGCCGCGTCGATGGCCTCCTCAAGCCCCTCCTCGGTGGCGACGATGCCTAGCCCCAGCCGACGGATACTTTCGCCGTTGGCCCATTGCTCGGCATGGCGCGGCACCGGGATCACGACCATCGGCTTGCGCAGGAACAATGCTTCGCTGACGGCGCTGAAGCCACCGTTGACCACCACCAGGTCGGCGTCCCGCATCAGCGTGAGCGAATCGCGCACCTTGCCGTGATAGAAGACGCCTTCGGGGATCATCCCCCCGCTTGGCGCTGGGCGGCCAACCACGTCAATGGTCAAGCCGGTGCGGTCGCGCCCGAACGCCACCGGGCTGCCGAATACCGAGCCTGACAGCATCACCACCACCCGCTCGGGCCGGCCGCTCCGCGCCGGTTCTGGGCGGCATGCGGCGCGGACGATGGGCCCGACTCGGCGAAAGGGCCGGGCTTCGGTCGTCTCTGCAGGGCCGAGGCGGGGGCTGATCACCAAATCGGGGAGCAGACGATGCAACAGATAATCGCTCAGTTCGACTGCTAAAAACTGTGGCAGCACCGCGGCCGGCCAGCCGCCTCCAAGCATTCGCCGCACCACCATGTCGGTATTGTTGATGGCTGCCAGCGGCAGCCCTGCGCGGCGCACCGGCTGTAGCGAATAGACCGAGTCGGTGACCACCGCCGCCGGGCGGAAGCGGGCGATGGTGTCGGTGACGACGGCCTCGGCGCTGCGGATGGTGTCCAGCATGGCGGCGACCTGGGACAGGGTGGCAGTGATATTGATCCGGCCTTCCTTTTGCCCGTAGCGCAGCGAGGGAATCTCGGTGACGCGGCCAACTTCCGGCTTGTCGGCGAAAAACCACAGGCCGTTGTCCGAGGTCATCACCTCGACCTCGGCGCCGGCGGCCAGCAATCGCTGGATGACGGCGTAACAGCGGGTGGAATTGCCCAAGCCGAGGCCGTTGACCAGCAGCAGGATGCGGCTCATCGCGCGACCATGGCGTGGACGTCGCCGAAGGGGAACACCGCCTGTGACTTCAGCAGGGCCAGCCCCGCCCGCTCGGCCACCAGGGCGAAGCGCGGGCGGTCGAACAAGGTGATGGTGAGGCCGTGGCGGCGATGGAAGCGGCGGTAGAGGCGGCCTATGAAATTGTCGGCGGGGACCAGCGCGACCATCCGGCCGCCCGGTTCCAGGTGGCGCCGCGCATTGGCCATTACGGCGACCGGATCGGCGACGAACTCCAGCAGGCCAGCCAGCAGCGCCAGCTGGAAGCGGCGATCCAGGGTGACGGTAGCAGCGTCGCCCACGACCGTCTCGATGCGGGGATCGGCGATGGCGGCGATCATCGCCGGCGAGGCATCGACGGCGACCACCGGGCGGGCGCCGGCGTCGGCCAGGCGGATGGCGTAGAAACCGGCGCCGCAGCCGAGATCGAGGGCCGCGCGACACTTGACGTCGCCGGCCAGCGCCGCCAGCGTCGCCGCCTCGCGCTGGCGTTGCCAGGCCCACAGGCCGGTGGCCGAGGCGCTGCTGTAGCCGGATGCCCGCTGCTGGAAATAGGCAAGGACGGAGGGCAAGTCGCATTGGCTGGAACGGATCTGACGCATTCTAATCGGCATGACCTCTTATCCCTGAACCAGATAATGTTCAGCGGTAATTAACGTGAGTTTTCGGTGCTGACTGCAAGCGGCAGGGCAGGTTCGGGGAGCGAGTGTGCTTCCCGAAATTATATCCGCACGCAAGCGATGTCGCTTCCTGGCTATGTAATCCGGGATTCCCCAGATGAATCCCGAACCGGCATATTTGGGATTTTCCGGCTTCCCGCAAGTCGGACGCGCGAGGCGTCCTCTGCCCCTGGTGCAGCTCTAACCCTTGGCTTTGGAACACCGGCTCTAGCAGTTTCGTTCCGGCCGGGGAAGTGGCCGCCACGTCAAACCGCTCCCGTGAACCCGCGGGTTCAGACGAGTTCGATTCGCACCGGCACGTGATCGGACGGCTTGTCTTCGCCTCGCCTCTCCTTGTCGATCGTCACCTTCACGAGCCTGTCGGCGGCGAGCGGCGACAACAGAAGATGGTCGATGCAAATGCCTTTGTTGCGCTGCCAGGCGCCGGCCTGATAATCCCAGAATGTGTAGAGGCCGGCCGCATCCGTCGTCGCCCGCAAAGCATCGGTCAGGCCGAGATTGAGGAGGGTGTGGAATTTCTGCCGTGTCTGCGGCAGAAACAAAGCATCGCCTTCCCAGGCGGCCGGATCATAACAATCGCGCGTGCTTGGAATGACATTATAGTCGCCGGCGAGAATGAGCGGCTCTTCGAACGTGAGAAGATGCTTGGCATGGGCGATGAGCCGGTCCATCCATGCCAGCTTATAGGGATATTTGTCGCTGTTGGGCGGATTGCCGTTCGGCAAATAGATCGAGGCGACGCGGACGATGCCGCCGTCGGCTTCTACGACAGCCTCGATATAGCGGGCATGCTCATCGCTTTCGTCGCCCGGCAGGCCGCGGGTGACTTCGAGCTTGTGTTTCGACAGTATCGCGACGCCGTTGAAACCCTTCTGTCCATGCACTGCGCAATTATAGCCGCAGGCTTCGACTTCGAGCCTCGGGAAGGCCTCGTCGACGCATTTCAATTCCTGCAGACAGAGCACATCCGGGCCGGCGTCTTTCAGATAGCGCACAAGATGCTCGGTGCGTTGCCTGACCGAATTGACGTTCCAAGTGGCGATCTGCACTCTGCTTTCCTTTGCAATCACTGCGCCAGCTTCGCTACGAATGTCCGAACCGTCAATCCTTCTTGCACGTGGCGAATTGGCCGTCGGTGGTGATGGCGACGTCGGAGGACACGCAGCCGAAGAAGCCGAGCAGGCCGGGCTGGCCGGCATAGCCTAAATGATCCAGGCCGAAAATGTCCTCCAAAGTTTTCAGCAGGGAATAGTGATTGAACGGCGTGTTGGCAATCGTGCCGGGCTTGATCAACGGCGACAGCAGCACGGCTCCCGTCCGATCGCCGCCAAAGTTTTGCATGACGAGCGTATAGGAAGCGATCGTGCTGGTTTGCGGGAACGATCCCAAATTTGGTCCCGGCTGCTCGCTGCAGCAGCTTTCCCCCTCGAAGGTGATGACCTTGCCGCCGGCCGCATCGGTGGTGAGACTGTATTCACCTTCGTCGAAGTTGATGATCAGCAATCCATCGTGTTGATAGGCAGGTGATTCTATGATGATCGGCACCCATTTCTTCAGAAATTCGTCTGCCGAAACGAGGCCGCCGGGCTGGCCGTTCTTGCACGGTTTGTCGTGGCCGTCATTGCAGAGGTTGGGCGTAATGAAAGTGAAATTTGGGGTCGTCGCCTCCGATATCAGATCCTGCGCCAAAGCATCGAAATTGACGATTTTGGAGGTGCAATCCGGCCTATCGATAATGGAATGGAAATAAACGAAAGGATTGTGCCGCGCCGCATATTGATCGCCCATTGGGATTGCGGCCGAGGGCGGCTCGGCTTTCTGCGTGCGGTCGTCCGCGTTGAGATCCGGGTGACCGCAGGTCGATGATTCACGAACGGGATCATTGCCCATATCCTCCATATAGGCGCGCCAGGTCTTGCCTGCCGCCGTGAGCTGATCGGCCAAGGTCTTGACACTGGCTGGATAGACGCAGCCGCTGCCGATTGCCTGACCGTCTGGCGTCATGCCCTTCAGCTGGAAATCGGCAAAGACATGGCAGTCGCGACGCGTTTCGTTCGTCGCCGCCTGACCACTGATCATCGCGATATAATTATCGAGGCTCGCGTGCCCAATTCCAAAATATTGGGTGAGCAATGCACCCTTGGCGGTCAGTGTCTTCGATAAATAGGGAGCTTCCGAAGCGGCGCCGAATGTCGTGTCGTAACCCTCGTTTTCCAGAGTGATCACGAACACATGTTTGATCTGGCGAGAACCTTGATCGGAACGGTCACGAGACTCTTGTGAAGACGCGAGTCGTGGGATGGCCAGCATACCTATCAAGAGCATCGAAGCGACGAGCCATCTGACAGATTTCAACATAGCCTCCTATGCAAAGCAGCCGAATTCAGCACCACTTCCGGCCCGCGAAATTGCCGCCGCTTGGCTGCGAGATACTCGCCTAGTGTAACAATCTTAACCCAGCGGCGCTTTGCCGTCGCGCGGGCGGCGGCTTGTCGGCGCAAATCCGGGCCAGCGGCGCGAGTCATTCAAATCGAGGGGTTTTGTGCGGATCGGAGATCCGCGGTCCATGCCGCACCGGACCGCGGACCTCCGGTCCGCTATTCCCTTCAAATTAATCGAAGCACGTCACTAGCCCCAGCGACGATGCGACCACATCCATTGTTCTGGATGTCGTCTGATCGTGCGTTCGAACTCGGCCTGCAGTGCTTGCGTCGCTGCGAAAATATCGGCCTCGCGATCTTGCGTCTGTGGAACAGGGATCTCGATAAGACGGATTTCGAAGCGCACGTGCGGCTTGCGGATGATTTCGCCGGCGTAGAGCTTGAGATCGAGCGAGCGCGCCACCATGGCCGGGAAAGGCGTCGAAGGTGCGGGCCTGCCGAAAAACGGTACGCGGGGGCCGCGGAAATCGCGCTGATCGGCGAGGATCGCAAGGGTTCCGCCATCGCGCGCGTGGCGGATCAATCGCCGCGATGTTGCCGCGCTCTTCGGATAAAGCCCGCCGGGGTAGAGGAATGCCCGCATATTTTTAACGCGTGCGTCGACGCGCGGGTTCTTGATCCTTTGATAGACACCGGCAGCCCGAGTCCTTGCGGCATTCGGAACACCAAGAACCGCAATTTCCCAATTGGCCTGATGCGCGGCGCAAATGACGCAGGCTGTTGCTTCGAGCGGAAATTCCGCCGTCGTTGCGACTTTGACGCGGTCGCTTGCGGCGATCTCCGCGAGCCGGAACGTTTCGGCAAAGGTCCGACCGAGGTTTTCCCACATGTCTGCGGCCATTGCCTTGTGTTCGGCTTCGGATTTTTCCGGAAATGCCGCAGCGAGATTGGCGAGGGTGCGTCTGTGGCGCAGGCTGCCGACACGCGGCCCCATGATCCGCCAGATCCGGCCGGAAATCCACGATGCGCTCTCGATCTTTGGCAGGCGCAAGATCCATCCGGCGAGGCCGAACGCCAAATCCTCTACGGCATAGCGCCACACGCGGCGGCGTACGCGCACGCTTGTCGGACCGCGAGAGAGGGCGCCCTGCATGGTCTCGATCGAATCGGGAATGATCGGCGCCCCTTGCTCTGCAGATGGAGACAGAAAACGCACTCGACCGGCGATACTACTGGTGTGCAGAATCCGCCGTTGGTTTCAAAGTCCGTTCTCTTCGATGACCCTGTTCAGCGCATGTTCCGATCGTATGCGATCATCCGCTCGGAATATGCGGCAATTCAACACGCTGGACAATGTCCATTGTGAAACATCCGGGCTGGTTGCGAATTCTAACTTTGCCGCCGGGCTCTTGCAATCCAAATCAAGAGCCGGGCTAGCTTTACTGCAGTTTGCGAAGGGGTTTGCGTCGCAGCGCCGATTCGCTTGATAAAATGGGCTTTTGCATGAGCCGTGGCAAGGGGCCGAACGGCAGGACGCCTTCCCGCATGATGGCGCGCCGGAAAGGTCCGATCGTTGCGAAGGCCAGGAACCCCATGCCGCGCAAGAGGTCGATGGGCAGGAAATCCGAAAGCATCGACCGGTTGAGCACATCGACGCCGTGTATGCGCAGGTCTATATCGGGGCCACGTGTTGCAGCGTAGCGCTTCAGCACGGCGGCCTCGCCGATATCTTGTGCGTGAAGAGATGCCGCTTCGACACAATCGACAAGTACCGCGATGTCGCGCAGGGTCAAATTGAGGCCCTGTGCGGCAAGCGGCGGGAAGATATGAGCTGTTTCTCCGAGCAGGGCGAGCCGGGGTCCGGTGAGGCGCGACACGCGCATCCCCATCATCGGGAAAAAGCCGTAGGGGTCTTCAAGCTGCAGCGAGCCAAACAGTCCGGCCACCTGATCTTCGAGCTCGCATGCGAGCGCAGCAGCGGCGAGTTCGCGTCGACGCCGCGCCTCGGCATGCGACATCAGCCATATGAGCGACGAGCGATTTGGTGCTTCTTCGCGGCCGAGCAGGGGAACGAACGTGCACGGGCCGGAGCGCGTATGAAATTCGACCGAACGATTGTGATGCGGCCTTTCGTGGGTGACGAGTGCCGTCATGGCGGTCTGCGGATAGGCCCATGAGCGTGCGGCAATTTGCGCCTTCCGGCGGGCAGTCGAGGCGCGGCCATCGGCGGCGACGATGAGCTTGGCGTCGATCGTGTTGCCGGATTCGAAGACGGCGTGGATCGCGTCAGGGCCGCACGTCATATCGACGAGCCATTCGGAGCGCAACGACAGGTTCGGGAACTCTCCAGCAATCTTTGCCAGCCGGGCGACCAGGACGGTGTTTTCGATATTTGCGCC
>JBKQHN010000183.1:0-3068 GCA_052148755.1 Beijerinckiaceae bacterium
ATCGCCGTTTTGAAGAAACAGGCTGCGCGGCTGCGGCGAATCCCCCCGGGCGCAAGCTGCCTGTTGGCGATCAGCGCATCCAAGGCTCGCCAAGGCTAAGCTCAAGTTGATTCGGGAGCTGGCCGCCAAAGGGCACTCCGACAGGACGCCCGTCGCAAGCGACGGCTTATTGTGAGGCGAATGGGGTCGGCCGGGTGAGGTGCTTGCATGGGCCAATTGTGCTTGCGCCGTCCGCCCCGCGCGCCTATGCGAAGGGCATGAACGGGCAAGCGCAATCTCGCATCACCGAGGCGCAGGACCTCCAGGCCGAGGTCCACGTCGGAGAGGTGCGACCGGCGGTCTTCGGCAATCATCTGCCCTTCGCTCTCATTGCCGGGCCTTGCGCTTTGGAGAGCGCGAGCCATGCCTTCGAAATGGCGGCGGCTCTGAAAGAAATCGCCGAGGCGGCGCAACTCGGCCTCGTCTTCAAGACGTCGTTCGACAAGGCGAACCGGACGGCGGCGGGGAGCGGCCGTGGCCTTGGTCTCGAAGAGGCTTTGCCGGTTTTCGCCGAAATTCGCGGCAAGCTCGGCCTGCCCGTCACAACCGACGTGCACGAGGCCTGGCAATGCGCCAAGGTTGCCGACGTCGTCGATGTTCTCCAGATCCCCGCCTTTCTATGCCGGCAGACCGATCTTCTCATGGCGGCGGGCGCGACCGGTCGTCCGGTGAATATCAAAAAGGGCCAGTTTCTCGCGCCTTGGGACATGCATCACGCGGTCGAAAAAATTCGTGGCGGCGGCAAGTCCCAAGTGCTGGTGACCGAACGCGGCACGAATTTTGGCTATAACGCTCTAATCAGCGATATGCGGGCGCTGCCGATCCTTGCCGAGACGTGCGGCGCGCCGGTCATATTCGACGCGACGCATAGCGTGCAACAGCCGGGCGGACAGGGAGCGCATTCGGGGGGTGAGCGCCGTTTCGTTGCCGTCTTGGCGCGTGCCGCCGTGGCGGTCGGCGTGGCGGGGATTTTCGTCGAGGTGCATAGTGACCCGGAGCAGGCGATTTCGGATTCCGAGACGATGATTCCTCTTAAAGATCTCGGCGCTCTGTTGAGCGATCTTCAGGCTTTTGACGTCCTGGCGAAGCAGCGCCGGCTCTGAGGCAAACTATCCGCGTCCGCGATAGGGTGGGACGCCCTGGTCGGGGACCCAGGTTCCCGCGGGCAAATCTCCCACCTGCCAGAAGACGTCGATCGGAATGCCGCCGCGCGGATAAAAATAGCCGCCGATCCGCATCCAGCGCGGTTCGAGCAAAGCGACGAGGTCTTTGCCGATCCGCAATGTGCAATCTTCGTGGAAGGCGCCGTGGTTGCGGAAAGAGCCGAGATAGAGTTTTAGGGATTTCGATTCGACGAGCCAGTCGCCCGGCACGTAATCGATGACGAGATGGGCGAAATCCGGCTGGCCGGTCACCGGGCAAAGCGAGGTGAATTCGGGCGCCGTGAAGCGCGCGACATAATGCGCGTCCTTATGCGGATTTTCGACGCGTTCGAGCCGCGCCTCGTCGGGTGAGGCGGGAAGAGCGGTTTTTCGCCCGAGCAGGGTCGCGCCGGTGGGGGTCTTGGTCATAGGGATGCCCGATCTAGCGAAGATCTTGTGCTGTCTTTCTTGCTAACCCCTATATTCTTGCAAATTCAAGGACTATTCAGCCCGGCGGCGGCGACGGAAGTTTTGAATTGCCCGCGCAATCTCACGCAGCGGCTCGCCCGCGTCGCGGCGTTTGATCGCCTCTTTCTTCTGGTGCGGGATTCTCGAAAGTCACGAATTTCGAGAATCAGCGCGATAGATCAGGAAGCGGACGCCGCGGGTGGGATTCGTACTAACGCCACGCGGTTCACGCTCCATCTGTTCAAGCCGCCACCGCTCAAGTTCCTGCTGTTGCCGAGCCTGCTGCTGCAACTCCTCTCGATCCCGCCGCTCACGTTCCAACGCCTCAAAGCGGCGATTGGTCTCAGCCCGATAAGCGTCAAGAGCGTCGCGGCCTTCCCTTTCGGTATCCATGCAATCCATGAATGCACCAAAGGATTGCGGCGTTGCAGGATTACAAAAAGCCCAACATGGGCAGGCGGTCAGAGAAAGGGCGATGGCAAGAATGCTTCGCATTGGAGTCTCTCCTAAACTCAGGAAGTCGATACCACGGCGAACCGCGTACCTAGGTTTTCGGTTCCGCTGCTACTCAAACCCCGAATTACGCGCTTCCTGACGCACTTGGTGCGGAGTCGCCTGCGGCAAGGCAACCTCGCGCCTCGAAACGCTCGAAGAGCTGCACAAGGGCATCGCTCTTTGAAGTGCCGCCCACAAGCTGATTGAATGCGACACAGACGCCCAAAAGGGCGCTGCAAGCCTCGCCAACAGTGTTTAAGCGTTCGTTCGCTCTAAACCGTGGCACGACGTTCACAGTGAGATGGCGAATATCGCCTTCCACCTCCCATTGAAGATGACGGCGCAATGCCGTGATCGAAGGGTGCGCAGCATCCATGGAGAGGACTGCATACGAAATGTATGCGCGACTAGCGACGGTTTCACCCGCGACAGCACTGACAGAGCCAAATCTCTTGGGCTTCGGAAACTCAGCCAAGAGACTACGAATCTGCGTGCGGATGATCTGTGCGGGCTCGCTGTTCTTGGCAGCATCACTTAAATTTTGAATACTCAATTCCCCAAGCGTCTTGCGGTTAGCCGCTTCGTCGCTTCGCATTCGTTTGACGAACTCCACTCCATTGTCACAGAGCGCCGCCAAGAAAAAGAAATTCTCAAAAATCAGCCGCACTAAAGCGCGCGATTCAACGGGCTGATCGTCACGCGCAAGAACAAGTGCGCCCCGAAAGTTTGTGATCGAACGACACAGGAGAGTAACGCCGACAAAGCGCGGATCGCGCGAGCTATCAGGACTAACCGGCGGCGCGGCAAATGCCGCCACAAGCTCGATCGCAAAATCGAGCAGCTCTTGAGCGAAGGTAAAGGCTGCATCTTCTTCCGGCGTCATTGCGCTAATCTCGAAATCGTCGCCGCGCTGACATTGTAGCT
>JBKQHN010000184.1:0-36103 GCA_052148755.1 Beijerinckiaceae bacterium
CCGGGAAACTGGTTGTCGGTGATCTGGTCCAGCGTTTCGCCGGTCCAGGCGAGGCTGCGGTTGAGGACGGTTGCCGACGAAGGCGCGCTGGCGACGACGCCGGTGATCCGATTGTCGGTGTCGCGGGCGAAGCTTTGGACCACGCCATTGCCGAATGTGAGGCCCGCGATTCCGCTATAGGGCACCCAGCCGATCGACGAGGCGATCGTCTGGCTGGGCGCGGTTACAGTCTGAGAGGTTGTGATGCTGGTGATCCGGCCCAGCGTGTCGCGCTGGAAATTGACGAGCCGGCCGGACGGATAGGTCATCGCGGTGATGTTGCCGGCGGCGTCATAGGCATAGGTGCTGGTGAAGACTGGCGCGGGAGAGACGGTGCGGGAATAGGAGGTGATATTGCCTTTGGTATCGAAGATCCGGCTGTCGGTAATGGGCAGATCGGATAGGCTCGGCACGGCGCCGCGCGGATCGGTCCGCTGCGTCACGTTTCCGTTGGCGTCGCGGACATAGACCGTCGTTCCCTTGTCCGGCGAAGCTTCCTGGATGATCTCGCCGAAGCCGTTACGCACATAGGTCGTCGTGATCGTGCGCGGGTCCTGATAGGCGGTGATCGCATCCACGCCGTTGCGGGTGAGCGTGACAATGGCGCTCTGCTCGTCGGTCTCCTGGATCAGCCGGTTGAGGGCGTCGAAGCCATAGGAGAAGACATAGGATCGCGGATCGGTGACCGTGATCAGATTGTCGGTTCTGTCGTAGCCGAACTGATAGGACGAGTTTGCCGGCATGGCGCCGACGGATTGGATGAGACGGCCGAGCTCGTCGAAGGTCTGTGTCTTCGCATAGGTCGTAGCGCTAGACGCATTTGTGATAGTAACCGACGACGCATTGCCCATCGCATCGCGGACATAGGTGACGGTCTCGCCAGCCGAATTTGTCACGCTCGTCAAGCGGCGGGCATTGTCATAAGTGAAAGTCTGCGTGCCGCCGATCGGATCGGTGATCGAGGCCACGTCGCCGGCGGCCGTATAGGCGATCGTCGTGGTCGCCGGCGTATTCCCCGTGTCGACGGAGACGCTCGTCAGCCGGCCGCGCAGATCATAGGCAAGCGCGGTCTGCACGCCTCTCGGATCGGTGATGGAAGTCGGTTGCCCGCGCCCGTTCACGCTGTTGATCGTCGTCGTCTGGTTCAGCGCATTCGTGACGGCATTGAGAAAGCCGTTGGCATCGTAGCTATAGACAGTGGTGGCGCCGGAAACGGGACCGGTTACGCTCGCCAAGTTGAGGCCCGTATAGCCATAGGTCCACGTTCGCGTCTGGCCATTGGTCGGATAGGGAACAGTCTGTGAAGTCGTGTCCGTCTGGGTGATCGAGGTGAGTTGACCAGCGGTGTTCCACACATAATCCGTGGTCCGACCCGGCTCGACGATTTCGTTGGGCACCCGCCACGTCGGATTCCAGGCGATCGTCGTCGTTGCCGCGGATGGAGTTCCGTAACCGCGCGTGATCGATGTCGGCAGCCCACGTGATTCTCGCGTATAAGTCGTTACCCGGCCTTCGCCATCGGTCACTTGAATCACGTTACTATTATTGTCGTATTGGTAAGTGGTATTCGCGCCGAGACAATGTGCAGAAGGCACACCTTCGATCTGATTCATTAAACTGGGAAGTACGGTCGCGTTGTAATGATATATCGCGTTTTTTCCCAGCGGGTTGACGACTGTCGTTTGGCTATCGGCGTCATCGTAGGTGAACGTGTAGGTTCCGACATTGCCGGCTTGCACGTTCTGCTGCACGCGTCCGTCGGTGGTCCAAGTCCAGGAGTCAATTTGAATACCGCGCTCATCCACTTCACCGGTAAGCGCGAACGGGAAGGCCGTATTTCCGTATTGGTAGGTGGTGGACGTCGAATCTGGATAGGTGACGGTTTGTAGGGCGAAATTGGTCGCCAGAAACGTGATTTGAACGGTGGGATAATTTACAATACCGGTGACCTGAGCGTAGGAGTAATTGATTGTCTTATTGTCCGAAGTCGTTACCTGCGTCAGCAATCCCGTGGAATTGTAAGTGAAAGACAGCGAGCGCCTGTAGCTGTCGGTCACTTCGGTGTTCAGTCCCGACGACCAGGTCAACGTCTGCGTGTAGCCATCGCGATATTGGATTTGCGTGAGCTGGCCGGACGAGTTGAACGTGTAGTTTATGCTATTCAGATCACTTATGATCCAATTGCCACCGTCGGCATTGGATATCGTTTCCTTGGTTGACGCCGTGTTCGTGTAGGTGCCGTTGTTGTTCGAATTGAATTGAAGGTCGCGGCCATCCGGCAATTGCGCATAAATGTTGGAAGGGTCATTGGTCGGATCCCCGACAAAGGCCAAGGCGGCATCGAAATTGGTCGACCAGGCACCCCCCAGTCGTGAATAGTGACCCGCAACCATGCTGTAGAGGTCGCTCCAATATTTGCGCCTCAAGGAAAGAGGATGCGGACCTTGCGTCGCGTAGTCCACCATCTCCTCGGACAAGACCCCAGCTTTTGGGTCGACGGGATGGGCAACACACCAGTTTGGATCCTTACCGCGTACTATCTGGCAGCCGCTTGCAGACTGTTGCTCGCTGCCCTGGCAGTTGAGCCCCGCTACACCCGGCGTAGCCGAACCTCTAGGAGTGCACCACGTCGTGGAAAGAACGCCGAGCGCAGTAAATCCTTCCGTGCAAGTGATCGGGCCATGATAGCCTTCATTGACTGGAAACGACCAGAAGCTCTCCATCGCGCAAGTTACGCCATCGCCGCAAATCGTTCCGTCAGTCGACTGCCAATAATAGGCATGTGCAGGGCGGCTGATGGTGAGGAGACCCGCAGCAAGGACCACAATCGCAAAAAAGCATGTGAGTTTGGCTGCCACATATTGGAAGGACAGCGACGTCAAAAGACATGCGTGACGAAACGAACGCATAACGCCTCCATCCAACTGGACCGGTTTTCGTTTCTGCGAAGGCGGCAAACTCAACTCAGCTCTCTGTGTATTGCCGACAAGCGCAACTCACGCCCCACGCATATTTGAAGCTCCGCAATTGCTGGCGAGAACAGGGTTAGCACCGCGTCCTATTGCGCCTGCCAAATGCTGCAGCCCCAAAGGCCCGTGCCCCAAGTCAACGGTCCAGTCCCGCAAGTGACGATACTCGACGACGTCTGATTTCCGTTTGCGTCATACGTGTATGAAACACCGACACCATTGACGTAGATAATGGTCGTCAGTCGTCCGAGTTCGTCGTAAGTGTAGGATGATGTTGATGCGCTGACACCGTGCGTGACGAGGATGCCGAGTAACGTTATCAGCGATGCGATCAAGCGCGCTTTCCCTTGAAGACTTCGAGCATGCATCGCGATATTCCTGGCAGCGTGGTTGATTAATGCGAACTCTATCGACCGATTGCGAATGTGACGGCTCGGCTAGTGTTGTGCCCACGACATCAAAGTGGCTATGTTGGGAAAGCTTGAGCCACCGGGGCTTACAAAGAAGACGATGTTGTTATAGCCGCTCGCGCCCAACCAAGCTGATGACTTCGCGACCGAAAAGAGCTGTAGAAAGTTAGCTCCATCCTGGCTGAACGCGAACGAAACATTTGTGCCATTGTCCTGAATTTGCAGCCAGATCGGTTGCGCAAACATGTTGTGTGCGCTCGTCGTATCGAAGCCGTTCCAAGACGTGGTGCTATTCCAATCCTCAACGGCGAGATAAGGCGCGTTGCCGTTGTTATTGAGATAGTCGATTAGATGTAGCTTGCTGCTGCCATCATACCAGCCGATACCAGCACCATTGTTGACGCTCGCATCATTTCGCGTGAAGGAAACCAGTGCAGTAATCGTATATGGCGGCGAGGGGGCGGTCATGTAACGAGCACTCATGGCGTTCGCACCTGCCGGCGCCGTTAGGCAAATCCCAACCGCGCTATCACTGACCGATGTGCTCCCTTGGTTGAGCCAAGTGCTCAGCCCCGTTCCCGCGGAGGTAGGCGTTTGTGATAGGACCTGACTGTAGAGGCCCCCGGAGTTGCCGCCGGTTGTTGCAATTGTGACTGTACCGGGTCCGTTCGTGATCGAGATTCCCGGCCCGGCGGTCAACGTGCTGACCTGGGGAGCGCTCGACGTCGAGCCGATGATAAATTGACCATTTGTCAGCGGAGCGACGCCTGCGAAAACGCCGCCAGAATTGTATTGAATGGAATTGGTCGAACCCCCAGGGCTTATATTGTTGATGCAATTCTGCAGGGCCGTGAAATTCGCCATAACTTGCGTTGCATCTGCAATCTGCCCATTCGCCAGTTGACTGGGTAGTGCTGGACATTGCGCCTGAGCATTGGTGAAGCCGCCGAGAATAAGAAAAGCAAAGGCAGCTATCAAAGCGCAAAGACTGTTCCGCCGCATATCACTGATCCTTGCTGGTTGGCCGGGGATCTAAGAACGCGAATGTCAGAGTGCCTGAGTGATATGAAGTTAGCGTGAAGATCAGGACTAGAGATTAATTCGAAGAGTTCCATGCGAGACAATGCAAGTCCGTCAAAGCGAAGAATCAAAGCATTAAACTGAGCAGATTCGCTTGTCACAAAAGGGTGTTCTCATTCCTGTGATCTCCACGTCCTCGCGGAGCCGCGCAACAGCGCAGAAGGTCATTTGAATGACCAGATTTCCCCGATCCTATTAGGGCCTCTGCTGATTTGTTTGGCATGTCGCAAGCGTATTCGCAGAATATCCTGTCATCCGGCCGCAGCGCCTTCACCTGTCTTTGCCTTACGAAATTCCCTTCACCCTTGAATTCGAGCTTTGCCGCGACCGCGGCTGACGCGGTGCGTCGTCCGTAACGCGGATGAGTGTTCAGGGCTGTAAAGCCGTATCGTCGTTCATATTGACAATATAATGTCAATATGACAATATACAGTCATGAAGAACGACGCGATCACAGCTTTGACGGATTTGGTCTTGGAGACGTTTCGGCTGAACGGTGGCCTGCTCGCTGCGGGCGATGCGCTGGTTGCCGATATTGGTCTGACGAGTGCGCGCTGGCAGGTGCTGGGCGCCATCGCTTTGTCTCCGCTGCCTTTGCCGGTTGCGCATATCGCGCGAAACATGGGCCTGTCCCGCCAGGCGGTGCAGCGACTTGCCAATGAGATGCAAGCTGATGGTCTCGTCCGCTTCGGGCCCAACCCGCACCATCAGCGGGCCAAACTCGTGCATCTCACCCGCCAGGGCAGGGCGGCCTATGACGCAGCGATGCAGCGGCAGGCGCCATGGATGCGCAGGCTCGCCAAGGGACTGAGCCTCAAAGAGATCAAAATAGCTACCGTCGTGCTGCGGACGGTTCGGCAGCGTCTCGACAACGAAAGGGTCCCCAATGCTTAAGCGCATTCATCCGATCGCCGGTGTGATCGGCTTTCTCATGATTCTGACGTTCTGGACCGCGACGGTCGCTGCAGAACTCGTCGGGTCGACGGAAACGGTCGCTCTCGTCAAGCAGGCAATCCCCTGGGGGTTCCTGATCCTTGTGCCGGCCCTCGCCATTACCGGCGCATCGGGCTTTGCGATGGGCAGGAATTGGAAGGACCCAAGGATCGCGAAGAAGAAACGCCGGATGCCGTTTATTGCCGCAAACGGGATCGTCATTTTAATTCCGGCGGCTCTCTGCCTTTCAATTCTTGCATCGCGCAGAGATTTCGGGTCGCTTTTTTACGCCGTTCAAGCGATCGAACTCATCGCCGGCGGCGTCAATCTCGCGCTCATGGCGCTCAGCATACGCGATGGTTTGCGTCTGACCGGACGGCTGAAGTGAGACGCGGCAGCGCCGTTACGTTAGGGCTCGCCAATCGACACAGACCGCTTGGCGCGCCTGGTCATTATTGGTCACCGTATTTCCCGTAACAACGATCGATTCAGCTGTTTCAGGTCTGGCGCGTCCTCACTCGAAACGGAGCGCCTCGAGGGGATCGAGCCGCGCCGCCTTACGGGCCGGGTAGTAGCCGAAAAAGACGCCGACCGCAGCGGAAAAGAGGAAGCCGCCGGCGATCGCCGCCAGCGAAAACGGCACCGGCCAGCCGAAGATGAGCGAGATGCCTGCAGAAACCACGAGGCCCATGACGATGCCCGCAAGACCGCCGCTGACACTGAGGAATATGGCTTCGGCGAGGAACTGGAGCAGCACATGCAGCCGGCGTGCGCCGATCGCCATTCTGAGGCCGATTTCGCGCGTCCGCTCCGTGACCGAGACGAGCAGGATGTTCATGATGCCGATGCCGCCGACCAGCAGCGATATCGAGGCGACGGCGGCGAGCAGCAGCGCCATGATGCGGCTGCTGCTCTCGGCAGTCTCGGCATATTGGCTGAGATTGCGGACATCGAAATCCTTGACGGCGCCCGGCTTGATGCGATGGCGGCGCAGCAGAGTCTCGGTGACTTGGCGAATGGCGGTCTGCACCTCATGCGAAGTCACGGCCTGGATGTAGACCTGATTTGCGAAGCCGGTCAGCCGCGGCTGCAGGTTGTAGGGATTGGGCGGTGGCAGATAGGCCCAATTGATCGGCGTTTGCGCCTGGGTCGGCGCCGCGACGCCGAGCACTTTTCGCTCGGCAGTCGAGAATGGTGTCATCAAGACGTCGTCCTGGTCCTGGCCGAACGGCGACTGGCCTTTGGCGGCTAGGATGCCGATGACCCGCAGCGGTACGCTCTTGACCTGGATATAGGCGCCGATTGGATTTTCGCTGGGGTTGAAGAGCTGACTCTTGACCGTCTGGCCGATGACGGTGACGAGGGCGGCCTTGCTCTCATCTTCGGACGTAATCGCTCTGCCAGCGGCGATGCGCCAGTTGGTGATCGGCGGGTAATTGGCGCTGACGCCCTGAATCATCGTCGTCCAATTCTGATTGACGTATTGCACTTGGCCTTGCTGCCGGATGAGGTAGCCGACTTTGGCGACCGCGGGATCTTCGCGGTGAATCGCCCGCGCGTCCAAGACTGTGAGCGTGCTGGCGCTGCCGAAGCCTGCGCGGATCCCACCCGTCGTGACGGCGCCGGGCAAGATGACGACGACATTGGTGCCGAGGTTTTCGATCTGCTTGCGCACCGCCTCGTTGGCACCTTGTCCCACAGCGACCATCACGATCAAGGCTGCGACGCCTATGAAGACACCCAACATGGTGAGCGCCGAGCGCATTTTGTTGCGTCCGATCGCTTGGGCGGCTGCCGCGAGGATCATGAGGCCAAAGGCCCAGAAGCCGGCTGTAGGAATCGCAGCGGCTGCGCGTGCTTGCAGCGGGTGGAAAAGCGAGGTGGTCTCGGTTCCTGTTGCGAGTGCTGCGGCAGCCGGCTCCTTGCCCGCCTTTGCAACGCGCTCATCCGACACGATCTCGCCGTCGCGCATGGTCACGACGCGATTGGCATAAGCGGCGATATCCGCCTCGTGCGTGACGACGACGATGGTGACGCCTTGGTCGCGATTGAGGGAGACCAGGGTCTCCATGATTTCATGCGAGGTCTTGGTATCGAGATTGCCGGTCGGTTCGTCGGCGAGAAGCAAGCTCGGGGCGTTGATCAAAGCGCGCGCGATGGCGACACGCTGCTGCTGCCCGCCGGAGAGCTGTCCCGGCGTATTGCGTTCGCGTTCGCCGAGCCCGAGCAATTTCAGAGCTGCGCGGGAGCGCTCGACGCGCACCGAGCGGCGCGCCGGCCCCGAGGCCGCGTAGTAAAGCGGCAGGCCGACATTCTCGATGGCGCTCGTGCGCGTCAGCAGGTTGAAGCTCTGGAAGACGAAGCCGAGGCGCTCGCTCCTTATGCGCGCGAGGTCTGGCTCGCGCAGCGCCGCGACATCGACGCCTTCGAAGAAGTAATGGCCGCTCGTCGGCCGGTCGAGGCAGCCGAGGATCGACATCAGCGTCGACTTGCCCGATCCGGAAGAGCCCATGATGGCGACAAATTCGCCGCGCTCGACGACGAGATCGACGCCCCGCAACGCCTGCACCTCTACGTCGCCGACGACGAAGGTCCGCGTCACGTTCTCGATTCTGAGAACCGGTTCTACCATCGCAGAACTCTCGTCACCGTCGTTCCAACCTTAGAGGTGGGGCAGGGGTACTTTCGATCGGTCCTTGTTCGAACCAATCTCTTCGCCGACGATGACCTCATCGCCTTCTTGGAGGTCGCCCTTGACGATCTCCGTGAAATTGTCGTCGTCGAGGCCCGGCACAACGATTAGCGGGACAGGCTTGCCGTCGCGCAATACCCAAAGGCGAACGGTTTCACCGGCTGAAGGTTTTGTCTCCGTGCCGGTCGTCGGCGCCGGTGCTGCCTCGGAGGTCGCAGCGGTCGAAGGGCCGGCGAGCGTAAAGCGCAGCGCCTGATTGGGGACGCGGATCACGTCGTCTCTTTTGTCGATGATGATCCGCGTCGAAGCGGTCATGCCCGGCAGCAGAGCTCCGTCACGATTGTCGACGCCGACGACAGCATCGAAAGTGACGACATTCTGCACCGTCTGCGGCGATTGGCGGACCTGGGTGACTTTGCCTTGGAAAATCCGTTTAGGGAAAGCATCGACCGTGAAGGTTGCCGCGTTTCCTTCCTTGACGCCGCCGATATCGCCTTCGCTGACATTGGTATCGACTTGCATATTTGTGAGGTCGGTCGCGATCAGGAAGAGCGTCGGCGTTTGCAGGGTGGAGGCCACGGTTTGGCCCTGGGTGACGGCGCGGGACACAACCGTGCCTTCCACCGGCGAGGCGATATCCGTGTAGAAAAGATTGACCTCGGCCGCCTCGAGCAAGGCCTGATCTTGTTGGATTGTCGCCTGGTCGAGGTCGATCTGGGCCAGGTTTTGGTCATAGGCATTTTTCGCGACGTCCACCGCGTCCTTCGAGGCGGAGTCGAGTGCAACGAGCCGTTGGAGGCGCTCGTTGGTGATTTTTGTGTAGACGAGATTCGCCTTGTCCTTCTCGAGCTGTGCCTTTGCCAGAGCCACACTTGCCTTCTGCTGATTGACCAGTGCTTGGTAGGGTCGCGGGTCGATCTTGGCGCAGATCTGGCCCGCTCTCACCTGGGTGTTGTAGTCGCAATAGAGCTGCAGAATGACGCCCGACACATAGCTGCCGACGATGATCGTGAGCTCGGGATTGACGGTGCCGGTCGCGGTTACCGCCCGCGTGATGCTGCCTCGCGTTGCCGGCACGGTTACATATTGCGCGGTTGTCGAGCTGCGCATGCTCCACCAAGCCGCGCCGCCGACCGCGGCAAGAATGAGAACGGCGCCGATCGCCAGCCAGCGGCGATGATCGCTGATCCAGCTCTTTTGAGGCGCAGGCTCAGCTTTGGACGGAGGCTGCGCTTCTTGCCGTAAAGTGGTTTTTGTTCCGAACTGCTCGTTCATTCACACGGCGCTCCAGCCACATCGTGCAAACTGCAGTAATCAGAGCCCGGCCACATTGATGTGGCTCAACGGCTGATCATCGAGGCTTCTTGCCGATGCGCATTGCGGATGCCGGAGCCCCAGACAGTGAGTCAGTGCTGTGACGGGTGCGCGTCAGCCCGCCTTGGCCTGTTACGCCTCTTCGACCGAATCCTGCCATTCGAGCGTGACGACTTTGCCGTGTTCGACGGTCAAGGCGAGGCGCCCGTGTTTCAATTCGAGGGCTTTTTCCCCGAAGATCTCGCGCCGCCAGCCGGTCATCGCCGTGACATTGGCACGATCGTCGGCGGCGATCGCCTCGAGATCTTCGACGGTAGCGATCATTTTGGCCGCGACGCCATGTGCCTCGCTCACTTGCCGCAGCAGGACCTTCAACAGCTCGACGGTTGCCCCGCCGCTATTGCGGCGCTCCTTCTCGAGTTTCGGCAGGGTTTTCGGATCGCGCGCGAGGCCGCGGTGGATTGCAGCGAGAATATCTATGCCCGCACGGGAGCGTTCCATTCCGCGCGGAAAAGCCCGCAAATTGCTCAAGTCTTCGGGCGTTTTCGGGGCCGCCAAAGCGACTTCGATGACAACATCGTCCTTCAGGACGCGTGAGCGCGGTACGTCACGGCTCTGCGCTTCAGCCTCGCGCCAGGCCGCAACTTCCATCAAGACGGCGAGGTCGCGCGGCTTGCGGGCGCGATTGCGAAACCTTTCCCAGGCGTTTTCCGGATGCTGCTCATAGGTCGAAGGCGCCGTCAGCAGCGCCATTTCGTCGCCGAGCCAGGAGAGGCGGTCTGTCTTCTCGAGCTTGCGCCGCAAGAACACGTAAATATCGCGCAAATAGGTGACATCGGCGATGGCATAGGCGATCTGCGCCTCGGACAAGGGCCGGCGCGACCAATCGGTGAAGCGCGAGGACTTATCCAAAGTCACCTTCGCGACCGCCTGGGTCAATTCGCTGTAAGAGATCTGGTCGCCAAAGCCGCACACCATGGCGGCGACTTGCGTGTCGAACAGAGGAGCCGGAATGAGCTTCGCCAGGTTCCACATGATTTCGACGTCTTGCCTGGCTGCATGAAAGACTTTGAGCGTTTTCTGATCCGCCATCAAGGCAAAAAATGGCGATAAATCAATCCCTTCGGCCAAGGCATCGACGGCGACGGCTTCCTCTTCCGAGGCGATTTGAACAACGCAAAGTTTCGGCCAGAAGGTCGTCTCCCGTAAGAACTCGGTGTCCACCGTCACATAAGGATGTTTGGCCAGCCTTTGGCAGACCTCTGCCAATTCGCGCGTCGTCGTAATCAAGCTCATACGTTTTCAATAAAGCAAAGGCAAGCAGGCTTCCAGCCGAGACATAGTCTTCGGCCATTTCTTAGCAGGTCTCTCCTGAGTCTGCGAACAGCCGGGGCCGCACGGGTGAATTGCCGCAAGCACGACGCCTTAAATTCTCGAAAGCAATTTAAGTTCAACAGGGTTCATATATTCAAGCTCGTGCTTTGTGTGTAGGATGGCTGCGTCAAACTCGTGGTCGCCCCTCTTCCTCTTGACAGAGGCCGCCGCCCGTGCGGTTCTCGCCGCCGCTTTGCGGCAGTGCCGCAAAAAACCAACCCTCTTTGCGCGTGATGAGAATGCATCGCTATCGGACGCATACCTGCGGCGACCTGCGTGAAACGCAGGCTAGCCAAACAACCAGACTTTCAGGCTGGTGCCATCGCATCCGCGATCATGGTGGCGTGCTGTTCATCGACTTGCGCGACCATTACGGCTTGACCCAATGCGTCGTCGATCCCGATTCGCCGGCTTTTGCGGCGGCGGAGAAGCTGCGCTCGGAATGGGTCGTGCGGATCGACGGCCGCGTCCGCAAACGGCCTGCGGGGACCGAAAATCCGGACTTGCCGACGGGATTGATCGAAGTCTACGTGAGCGAGATCGAAGTCTTGGGGGCGGCCGCCGAACTGCCTTTGCCGGTCTTCGGCGAGGCCGAATATCCCGAAGACATCAGGCTCAAGTACCGATTCTTGGATCTGCGCCGGGAAAAGCTCCACAACAACATCATGCTGCGCGGCCAGGTGATCGATTCGATGCGGGCGCGCATGAAGGCGCAGGGCTTCTTCGAGTTCCAGACGCCGATCTTGACGGCTTCGAGCCCCGAAGGCGCGCGCGATTTTTTGGTGCCCTCGCGCATCCATCCCGGCAAATTCTATGCGCTGCCGCAGGCGCCGCAGCAATATAAGCAGCTTCTGATGATGGCGGGCTTCGACCGCTACTTCCAGATCGCGCCTTGTTTCCGCGACGAAGATCCGCGCGCCGACCGGTTGCCGGGTGAATTCTATCAGCTCGACGTCGAAATGAGCTTCGTCACGCAAGACGACGTCTTCGCGGCGCTGGAACCCGTCATGCGTGGTGTTTTCGAAGAATTCGGCGGTGGCAAGAGCGTGACGCAAAAATTCCCGCGCATTCCCTATGCCGAAGCCATGCTGAAATACGGCTCCGACAAGCCGGATCTGCGCAACCCCATCGTCATCGCCGACGTGACAGAAGAATTTTCACGCGACGATGTGAGCTTCAATGCGTTCAAGAACGTCATCAAGCGCGGCGGCGTGGTGCGCGCCATTCCGGCGCCGGGCGCCGCCGCACAGCCGCGCTCGTTCTTCGACAAGTTGAACGATTGGGCGAAAGGGGAAGGGGCGGCCGGCCTCGGCTATGTGATTTTCGAGGGTGAGGTCATGACGGGCAAAGGCCCGATCGCCAAATTCCTGCCCGAGGCCGCGCAACAGGCACTCGTGGCCAAGGCCGGCCTGAAAGCCGGTGACGCCGTTTTCTTTGCCTGCGACCTCGCAGAAAAAGCCGCCAAACTCGCCGGTGCCGCGCGCTTGAAGATCGGCCAAGACCTCGATTTGACGAAGAAAGACACGTTCGAATTCTGCTGGGTCGTCGATTTTCCGATGTTCGAATGGAACGAGGACGAGAAGAAGGTCGATTTCTCGCACAATCCCTTCTCCATGCCGCAAGGTGGCTTCGAGGCGCTGACGACGCAGGATCCGCTGACGATCAAGGCCTTCCAATACGACATAGCCTGCAACGGCTTTGAGCTCGCCTCCGGGGGCATTCGCAACCACCGGCCGGAGGCGATGGTGAAAGCCTTCGAGATTGCAGGCTATGGCGAAGAGACGGTCGTCGAGCGGTTTGGCGGCATGTATCGCGCCTTCCACTATGGCGCGCCGCCGCATGGCGGCATGGCGGCGGGGATCGACCGCATCGTCATGCTGCTCGCCGGTGCCCAGAACCTGCGCGAAGTTACCCTGTTTCCGATGAATCAGCGCGCCGAGGACCTGCTCATGGGGGCGCCGACGCCGGCGACGCCCAAGCAATTGCGGGAATTGCACATCAGGCTGAACTTGCCCGAGCCGAAGGGCTGAGCGGCGATCCGAGGTTCATGACCCCAGGCGCATGGCGTGCGCGCTAACGCGGCACGAAGGCCACTGTTGCTTGACATGGATCGAAGTGGCGGCTGCGGCATTCGCGGCGCCTGATCATTCGCGAAACAACTTCTTCAGTCCGAAGAAAATAAGCGGTGCTACAAGGATCGTCCATCCGAGCAGCACGAGCACTGAACCTGTTTTGTGCCACACTCCCAGTCTCTGGAACACGTCGCCAAAGGAGTAGACCCAGACCAGGAACGACAGCACGGACGTCCAGACGGCTGACCACTCCGCCGGCAAGTCGGCGGACGTGTCGGACGTCATCCACCTCCGCAAACCGAAGACCGCTGCGAGACAAAAAACGGTCAAGCCAACCCACCATCCGGTATCCGGCGGGGGCGAGACGGCCTGCAGCAGCGCTTTGCCGGCGAGATAGACAATAACGACCTCGCCTGGAACGAGCTTGGTGACAGCCTCGGCCCACTTTGCGATCCCAGCGGCCTCGCCGTCGCCGCCGCGCGGACGCAATCTTTTTTGATTTTCATGCCATTCAATACGAAGCGGTGCGCCCTTCATCTTCGTCCCCTCTTGACAGCTCTTTTATTGTACAAAGACAAGTTGAGGGCGACAAAAAACTTCCCGCACGGCGCGCTTCAATGGGTTTGCCTCATCGAGAGACTACATTAGATCACGATGATTTTGGATTGAATCAATCCAAAATCATGAAGGTGATCGATTCTCATAAATTAGAGCGGGATAGGCAGATAAGTTTACGCAATCTGCGTAAACTTGATTGCACCGGAAAAGCCGCGCAGCGTCCCACTTTTCCTCATCCCGCTCTGCTTCCGCTTTGGGTCGAGGCTGTGGGAAAACTCCGCTCTTGCCTGAAATTCGGCGCGCTCGGCATGATTTTCGCCGATTGACACTTCTGGTCGCTCAGAATGCTCGAAAATCCGGCGAAGATTGGCATGCAGCAGTCGCGACAATGTTGATGTGCTCGCTGCTAAACGCAGCTGCCGAGTTTGTTGTAGGAAGTCCCTGCAACGCGCAGGCCAATGGCATTTGACCACGCAGCTTTGTCTCTTCACGGCGTCAAGTGTATGCGGACTCCATTGGATGAACCCGCTATGCTCCACGACGGACTCCCCGTGGATAGTGAGTTTCCGAGCTAGACTCATCATCCCGAACGGCCCAAGCGGCGGCCGCAAGCGCCGTAGCTCACCGACAAAGAGAGGGCCTCGGCTGGCACCTCTCCATATCTAGGAGGGAAACGTTGATGCGTGCAATCATCATCGCGATGCTTATGGCAATAGGCATTGGCCTCATTGGCATATCGGGCTCGACCGCAGCGCCGGCGAGCGGTGCCGCCCTCCGCCGCGCAGTGTCAAACATATTGCCGGTGGTCCCAGTTCGCGATTTGCGCGGAGGCTTCCGCCGCGGGCAGTTTCGCCATTCCTCTCCCACGTTTCACGGCTTCCGTGGAGGGACCCAAGTTAGGACCCGGCAGTCCTCGCCCACGTATAATCGCCCCGGACATGCGCACGTGGGCGGATGGCACCATCAATCTTGGGGGACCGTCGAACCAATTAAAGATCAATTGAAACAAAGTTGTCTGAGGGTTTGTAAGGATGATTGGTATGTGTGTATGTTGAATAGTGGACAGGGACCAACGCGCACCCAATGTGACAGTTGGTACGGCGCTAATTGCGATCGGGCATGTCTTCGTTATTAGCGCCCAGAAAGGACACCTCCCCCGCCGCGTCGTTCATCAGTTTCGACGCGCCAGGTGATACAGACCCTTTTGGTCTGCATTCCGGCTCGGGGCGTTTTGTTATTGATCCCGCCCTTGGCCCAACGCAGCCAACGCCTGACGTACATCTCAAGTGCCGTTGCGGTTGAGGCCGAGCGGTGCTTGCGCTCATAAAGCCGAGATGCTTTTTCGATGAAGTTTGCAATTGTCTGGTTGGCGACCGCGAGCCCCGTCGGATCGAAATGGGTGCCAAGAAAGTCGAAGCCACGTTCGATCCTGCCGATGAAGGCTTGCCTTGCTGCATCGTATGAGTCCACTCCTGGCGCGTTGCAAACATGCTGGCGCGTCACTAGGTCGATAGGTTTCGGAGGTGTTCCGGACTCAATGTGCTCAATCCGAGCCTTTCGGCCCGTGACCCCTTAGAGACATTCACCCATCGCGGGGCAAAGGTCCAAAGCGGAGGGGGTGCCGCAAGCGCGGCCTAAGCCGGTGTCTCGGCGCCTTCAGGTCGTGACACGCTCTAATCGCCTTTGAAAGCTGGCTTGCGCTTCTCGAAAAAAGCCTTGACGCCTTCTTCGAAGTCCTTGCTGCCGAATGTCACAAGGAACTGATCGCGGTCCATGAAGCTCGTCGCGTAATGATGCGCGCCGGCCGACGCGTTGACGGCTTCCTTCGTCATTCGCACCGGAAGCGGCGGCAGCGCCGAAATCTTCTCCGCCCAGGCCTTGGCGCGCAGATAGGCTTCCCCCTCGGGCGCCAATTCATCCGCGAGTCCCCAGTCGACGCAGGTCTTGGCATCCGTCGTTTCCCCGAACATGATGAAGCGCTTGGCGCGCGCCGGCCCCATGAGGCTCACTAGCCGCGGCACGCTGCGCCAGCTCATGTTGATGCCCAACGGCACTTCCGGCAAACGCATCGAGGCACCCTCGGCAAGGATGCGGAAATCGCAAGCCGCCGCCAATGCGCAAGCGCCGCCCACGCAGAAGCCCTCGATCGCGACGATCGTCACGGGCTCGATTTCCTCCCAGGCCTTGCACATGTCAGGCCCGGCAAGCACGGCTTCACGGAGCTCGAGGAGCGAGGCTTTCTCGAACCGTCTATCCTCGACCGAATTGAGATCGGCTCCCGCCGAGAAATAGGTCTCGGAGCCGCGCAAGATGATGACGCGAACGTCCGGTCGTGTTCGAAAGGCGCGGGCAAACGCGGTGAGTTCACGCATCAGCAAAGGATCGAGCGCGTTGCGCGCTGCCGGCCGGTCGAGTTGCACGGTGACGATGCCGCCTGCTTCGGCGACGAGGAGATGCTGGTAGTCGGTCATCAAGCCACCTCGAAGAGGCCGACACATCCCGCCGGCGTCGCCAGCTCGGAGCGAAGGCATTTGCTCTTGCGGAGCTTGCGTAGTCTGGATCGCCTCCGCCCCGAAGCTAGCAGCTCTCATTTAACACGGAGTCCCCCGATGTCGGTAGATTGTGCCGAGCGAAAAAGTCGCGACTCGGGCATAGCCTGGCCAAGCGAACGTCCGCTTTCGGGAAGCCACCCATGCGCTCAAAATTGCCGAGACGGGCGCGTTGTGGCCGATTGTTAATCGGCGTAGGGTCTTGGCGCCGATCGGCACGCCAAGGTGTTGATTTTCTTCACCTCGGAGGGGTCAACAAATGGAGCCTACTGACAGGCTCGAGCGAGCGACGAATTAACCCCTGAATATCAGCTGCCGACTGACCGGAAGATCGAGGATTGGAAAGTGCGCTTGATCGCTTACGTCGACGCACTTTAAGTAAGTCTTACTATCATTGGGGCAACTCCTAAATTCAAATATCCTGGCTTGGCAGGTCCGTTATGGCAGGTAGTATCGAATCTCAACACGATAATAAGAGAAATGAATCGATGTACGTAAACCAAGAGACCGGATCTCGGCGTGCCGGTCGACATGAGCAATGCTGGTAGCAATGCAGTTTCTTGCTGCAACTGAGACGTTCGTCGACCGGGGAGCGGAGCGAAAATGAAGCGGGCAATGTTTTGGTGCGCGGTAGCAATGTTGGCTGGCTCAACGCCCGTCGCGGCTCAAGTTGCTACCCTGAATTGCAGCTTCAAAATCTACCAGGGAGGCAAATTTTTATCGGATGGGACCGCGCAATTTACAGTTGATTATGGACGCCGAACTGTTGACGGTCGACCGGCAAGCTTTTTGAGTGACAGAGTGGTGTGGGATGATGTTGGTCCTAACGGGAACGGCACAACAACCTACTACCGAAAGGACGGACGATATCACAACTTGAACCGTGCGCCGGACAATATTCTTTCCGAACGCTATGGAATGTGCAGATAAGACATCGCGCCCGGCGTCGTGCAGTATCCGTCAACGTCGAATCTCACCGTTCCGACCATCGAGAAGATCCCAGGCGCGTGTCGTGCGCGCTGCTACTGACCACGCCGGTGGCGGCTGCTTCGATAGCTTGTCTACCAAAACCCGCCACTTGGTTTTCCACCCGGCGCGGGGCGCTATGTCCGCTTCCGAGAAGTCGACAGCGGCACCGCTATGACCGCAATGGGCGCGAAACAGCAGTGCCTGGCCGAAAGCAGTCGGTCTGCTTTGGATCATCGGAACGCAGAAGCGGACGTTCATTTGATGTGGCTCAATGGTCCCGGTTTGCGCCGAAGCTGACCTTCGAGCCGTCATTTATTTACAGGAAGCTTCGGGTCAGCTTGATTAGCTTGAATGTAGATCGCACCATCGCCGGCATGCAAGAAGCGCAGCCGCGCATAGTCATGGCGCGTCCGTTCATCGCGACAAAGGCAGCCTTGGGCTGCTGAGCGATCCAGCGGGCCGTAACATGCCTTAAGCCGGGGCAGTCCTCGAAAGTGGCAATGCGGATGTCGATCCTCCGGCGAGACCCTTTGAGAGATCATAAGGGATCAATTTGATAAAGCGGATTGAGCGACGATGCCAAAGTGCTCCTGCCGCGGTACTCGCCGCATGCTTTCGCATCACGCCATCATCACAATAATCGACCAAAGATGCCTGGGACATTGACTTGATTTTTCTTCCGCCGTAGGCCGGACCTGGCGGCGAGGCATGGATCGGATCATAGATGGCATCCGGCAATCACGAACAGCTGAACAGAGCCTTCTGGCGCGAAAATGGTTGGCGACAAATCATGCTGATCTTGCGCCGCTACAGGCGCTGCGTCGCGGCAATTCTCATAAGCACGCTCGGAATATATGCCTCGAGCCTTTCCGTCCCTATCGTCATTAAAAACATCATCGACGGGATTACTTCCGGAAAATCTGCACTCCTCGTAAGCATACTTGGTCTTGTAGCAATCACTCTGGCCATAATTGATGTTCAACTCGCCGATGTCCGCCGCTGGTTGGTGATCTATTTGGGACAGCGCGTCGATCGGCACATTTCTCTCCAAATCATGAAGCATGTGCTCGGCGCGCGGTTGGATGACGCAAACCGCAATACAGGCGAAATTCTGAACAGAACCGAGCAAGCCGACAAGATCAAGACCTTCCTGATTGATCTCATCCCGACGTCGATCTTCGACATAGGCGGCGCTCTCATCGCAGCATGCTTGATCTTTGCGTACAGCGCGTACTGCGGTCTCGCAGTGGCGCTAATTACAGCTGGCGCCTTCTGGCAATCAAAAAAGATCTTGAGCACCTATTACGCTAGGGTTTTTACGCAGTTCAAGCTGGTGAGCGATCGACAAGGCAATATGGCAGAGACCGTGAGCGGACTGCCGACAATCAAGGCCCTGGCCATGGAAAGGGGGCGCTTTCGCTTGTGGGACGCAAAAACCGAGGCGCTGATCAACACTTATAGCGGCACGGCAAACATAATGCGACGTTTTTTTAGAGTGACACGTCTGTCGCAACATGTGCTGACGCTTTCTGTTGTCGGAATTGGCGGCGTCGAATTGATGCAAGGTTTGTTGAGTGTGGGCGAAGTTTTCGCCATCTTGATGTTGACCGGCAAGATCTCCTCGCCGCTTCTCAATTCATCCGATGTGGTAAGGCAAACTCAAGAGGTAGCAGTTGCGGTGAGTGAGCTTGGAGCTCTGCTCGAGGTTCAGCAAGAACGCGCCAACGTGCCTGTGCCTTTGTGCATTCCGCTCCAAGGTGCAATCGAGTTTCGCAACGTGACCTATCGTTATAGCGCTAAGGCGAGTCCGGCCATTTCCGGCCTGACGCTGCAATTACCTAGTGAAGGTTTCATCGCCATCATAGGTCGCAACGGCTCAGGCAAGTCCACGTTGCTTCGACTGGCGCAAGGACTCTTGCGTGAGTTTGAAGGAGAGATACTTGTGGACGGTATCGATGTAAGGTCGTTTCATCCGCGCTGGCTGCGCTCTCAGATGGCGGTCGTAAACCAGGACACGGTTTTGTTTGCCGGAACTGTTCGTGAGAATGTCACCTGTTGGTCTTCGGGAGTGACTAGTGCCGAGATTGAGGCGGCCCTGCGCTTGGCCGGGGCTTGGGATTTCGTCAACGACCTTCCCGAAAAGCTGAAGACAAATCTCACGGAGAACGCCGCAAACCTGTCAGGAGGGCAGCGTCAGCGTCTTTCGATCGCGCGCGCGTTGCTGCGCGAGCCAAAAATCGTTCTATTGGATGAGCCCACCGCATTCCTTGATGCCGAAGCTGCGGTAGCTTTGGAGGCAAAACTGAGCGAATGGGGCAAAGGCCGCCTCACCATCCTCGTTTCCCATCACCTGGCCGCGACACGCAGGGCTCAGACAATCATCCTCATGGACAAAGGCAAGATCGTTGCTCTGGGGAACCACAGCGAGCTACTGGAGAGCTCAGCACTCTACCGTTCTTTATGGCACGATTATTTTCGCGGCAGCAGCGAGGACATGTAAACTTCGCGCACCATGTGCTTCTTCCGGCCTGTCGCCGACTATGACAGGACTCGCTTTCCGAACGTGCACTTTGATGCCGGTCAAAGACTTTCTCCAAAAAATTGGACATAATTAAATAGTTGGCGGAATTCTAACGACATATCAGAAGAAGTTTAAAGGAGCTGACATGAACACCGTAACCGAACTGCAAAGATCGAATATGTCTGAACTATCGAGCAAGATTCTGCCGTCATTTGGCTCCGTTTTGCTAAGAAGCGCGCAGAAGGCTTTGCCCGTCCGCGCAGTTTCGATGGATTGCGAAGGACAGTGCCTGTCAGGATGCAAAAACGCATGCATTACCGTGAGCAAGTAAGAAAGCTTTAGCGTCGTGGTTTTCTGTGTGAGGTGCGACGATCAAGCTGAAGAAAGGCCTTACTTGCTTTGAACTAGAGCATTTTCAAGCGACGTGGACACCGGTTTGCGTGAGGAAAATGCGTCGAAATAAAGGCCTAGAGCCCGGCTACGGCATTTCCTGCCAACGGCGCTGCTAGCCGGGATTTTTACATGCGAGCTTACTCACTGGTTACGGAATGAATTTGCCGTTTGTTTCGTTCAAGGAATTGCCATGGGCGACCCTAAGGCTAACACGACCGAGTCCTCGACGAGGCGCAAGTCGGGCGATGCAAAAACGGTCACATTTGTCGTGACCGAAAGTTGTCAACTGCGATGTTCTTACTGCTACTTGGTTGGGAAGAACGATCTGGCCAAGATGTCGATTGAGACTGGCAAAAAGGCCGTCGACTATATCATCGATAATCGAGCGCAATTCCCCGAGGACGCCATCATCTGGGACTTCATTGGCGGCGAGCCTCTCATTGAGATCGGCCTCATTGACACGCTTTGCGACTACATTGCGCAAGAACTGCAGCGCAAGCAGCATCCTTGGCGCGAGAATTACAGCCTAAGCATGACCACCAATGGTCTGCTTTATGGCCGCAAGAATGTTCAGGAATTCATTTGCAAGAACCTCGAGCGCTTGTGGATCGGGCTGACCATCGACGGCGTGCCCGCTAAGCACAACATGCACAGGAGATATCCGTCCGGCAGGGGGTCTTACGCGAAGGTGGCTCAGAACGTGCCGCTCTGGCTCGAGCAATTCCCATCCGCCGGCACTAAAGTGACTGTAGCCAGCGAAGATCTTCCCTTCATTAAGGATAGTGTGCTTCATCTTTTCGACCTTGGCATACGCAACGTCAATATTAATGTCGTCTTCGAAAATGTTTGGCGGCCAGGCGATGATCTGATTTTCGAAGAGCAGCTGTGCGAACTGGCCGATCGCATGATCGATCGAGGTCTATACAAGACGCATAACTGTTCGTTTTTCTCCGAGATGCTCGGATATCCCAATAACTCCAACAATAACTGGTGCGGAACTGGCCGCATGCTCGCGGTCGACGTGAACGGTAACTTCTTTCCCTGTCATCGTTTCTTGCCGTTCTCGCTTCCAAACAAGAAAGCGATTTGCATCGGCAATTGCTACGACGGGATCGATAACAACAAGCTTCGCCCCTTCCTGTCGCTAGACACGTCCACGCAGAGCCCGCAAGAATGCATCGACTGCGACGTCGCCTCGGGCTGCGCCTGGTGCCAAGCGGTGAATTACGAATGTGCCAGCCAGGAAACCGTTTTCGAACGTGCAACCTATCTTTGCAAAATGCACAAAGCGCGCGTTAGGGCCAACAACCTCTATCAACATAAACTCAAGACAGCGCTCGGACGCGCCCAAGGGGCAACTTTCCCCGCGCAAGCCAGCGCTTAGTCACCTATTGCCGCACGATTGGACTGCAGAGGCGAACCAATGAATCATCTGATCGTGCTCTTGCATCATGATAGCCCCTCATTCTGTCATTACGCCCCCGCTGACACAAAGACCGCAGACGTAGGGCTTATGCCGTTGGACGTTCTGCGGCGCGTTGTCGAGTTCTCCGTAAGAAGGCGCGTGCCGCTCAACTTTATTTACGGCGAACGGCAATTGCCCACGAGCCACGAGGCCTTGGTCGAACAGTCCGATCACGTGAAATTCGTCCCGTTTGCCTATCCGCGCAGGCACGAAAACGCCGTCATCGTGGTGAACGCGGCAACCGATATGGGCCGCTTGGACAAGCTTGCCGAAGGCATAGCCAACAACGTCATTTTGCGCATCAGCCGGCACGAGCTCGGCTCCCTTGCCGCGATATTTCAGCGGCTCTTGGGCGGATTTGCTCGGCTGAACATCGTCTTGGGCGATCTCGAAGCGTTCGACGATGCAGCAGTGGCCCTTTACACCTCGCAGCTCAGCATCATTGAAGAGATGGTCGCGCAGCACTTTCGCAAGGGCGAGATTTTCGAAGTAAGCAACGTTACAGACAGGCTGTTCCTTATAAATATGAACAACTGCAATGCTGGCATCGATCACTTCACCATCGCACCCAA
Organism: Beijerinckiaceae bacterium; assembly: GCA_052148755.1. Taxonomy (GTDB): domain Bacteria; phylum Pseudomonadota; class Alphaproteobacteria; order Rhizobiales; family Beijerinckiaceae; genus Methylovirgula. The sequence goes on from JBKQHN010000184.1 coordinate 21,911, forward strand.
TGGCAAGCTCTACTTATGTCCTGCTTTTTATCTCAACTGCGCTGGCGCTAATCTCGGTGAGCTTGACGGCGCTCTTGAGGTTGCCCAAAATCGCCTCCTCGACCTCAAGCAGGCGCCGATCTGCAGAAATTGCGATGCCTATCAATGCAAGCGGTGTGTCTGGCTGAACAAGAGGCTTACGCTCGAGTTCAATACACCCTCGCGCCAGCAGTGCCTTGCGGCCCACACCGAACGCAACGCCTCAAGGGACCTTGTGGCAAGGCTTGGGAGCGGCTTTTTCGAGGATGGCCATGCGCCAGAAATTCCTCAAATCGACTACCTTGATCCGCTCGACGTCATCAACGATCAAACATGCACGCCAATGCAAAAACAAGGGTATTTCGCGGGGCTGGTTGCAAAGCCGCTACAAACGGTGCCGGTTCAAGACTTACTGATGCAAATCCATTCCGTCGACCCCTCCATGCTGGCGCAACTGAAATCGTTCAATCAAGATCGCCTAACGCCGAGGATCAGCCCGCAGAATGAAGCCGATTGTGGAGAAGTCTGAGGATTCAGGCAATCAGTGAAATGCTCCAGCAAGAGCGGAAAGGCTTTGAAGCGCGCGACAGATCGCTCGGCATAGCGAACGACGGCTTGCCGATCGGGAGCCTTTACCCGCCCCCTACCGCCGACTGGTACGACTCCCGAATTCCAGAGGCGCTGTTGCGTTGGCGCGCCCGCCGCGCAATTTGCTCTTCCCAAATCGCCAAATCAAGCAGCGTGTCGGAACAAGCGGTTCACAAAGCGCACTTCTCCCGTCGTCGTCGGTTCGAGTATGAGGCAATGGCCCTTGCGGATCATGCGCATGATTTCGAAACCCTTGATCGTGGCCGAAGCCGTCGGCAGCGTTTTGAATCCGCGTGTCGGGTTGATCAGACGCTTCAAGGCGCCATGGTCCGCTTCGAGCCGGTTGTTCAGATATTTCACCTGCCGGTGTTCGACATTTTCTTGCAGTTTGCCTGTCTTTTTGAGTGATCGGATGATCCGAGGCAGACCGGCTGCTTTCGGCCACATCAGGCCATAGCCGACAAATCCGTGCATTGCAGCCGCCGAGCGGTCGCCGAAAATGGTTCCCGTCGTGTCCGCTGTCAGGGTTATCGCGACTACCGCTTCGCGCGAGGACGCGCCGGTTGCGCATGCGGGCGAATGAAAGCCGGTGCCACGGCGCTCGAATGCGTGCATCGCTTGCCGGCGGCACCATCAAATATTGTTCGTCATTGCTCACGCGTCGATCAACACGCCCGGATTGAGCAGGCCCTGCGGGTCGATGGTCTGCTTCGCGGCCTTGAAAGCCGCCGCGAACAGGGGCGGGCGCTGGCGGTCGTACCAGGGCCGATGGTCGCGCCCGACGGCGTGATGATGGGTCACGGTGCCGCCGTTGTCGATCACGGCGTCGAGCGCAGCGGATTTTATCGCCGTGTACTGCGCCATCAGCTCGCCGTGTCGGCCGGCGGCGGCGAAGGTGAAATAGGGGGCTGGCCCGTCCGGGTAGGCGTGGGTGCAGCGGCAGGTGACTTGCCCTGTGCGCCCGGTCGCATCCTTGATGGCGCGCTCGGTCGCGGCTTTGATCGCATCATGGAACGCCTCGAACCGCTCCCATGTAATCGACGTTTCGAACGTATCGTTGATGATGGCGCAGCGGATCACGCGCTCGCGCGCATATGGCATTCGCAGGAACGCGTTCCGCCAGGCGCCCGCGGAACCCTGGCGATGGGCGTCGGGCGCGGCCTTCGCTTCCGGCTTGCCGCCATAGTCTGCGCAGCATTCGAGCGCGCGCGCCATCCATGCATCGAGCGGATGATCAGCCGACTCGAACGCCAGCACCATGACCGCAAATGTGCCGTCGCCCGCGCCAGTGTTGCTCGCTTCCTGTGGGTCGAGGATGCGGCAGTTCGCCGGATAGAGTCCCGCCTGTGAGATTGCACGCAGCGCGCGTGCGGCCGCAAAGAAATCGTTGAAGCGCACCGCGCCGGCGGCGCGGAAGGTGGGCCGGTCCTGCAGCCGCATCCAGGCTTGCGTGATGATGCCCAACGTTCCTTCCGAGCCGATGATCATGCGGTCGGGGCTGGGACCCGCGCCGGACCCCGGAAGCCGCCGGGTCTCGAGCACGCCTTTCGGGGTGACGACGCGCAGCGACTCGACGAAATCATCGATATGGGTATAGAGCGTCGCGAAATGCCCGCCCGAGCGGGTCGCAATCCAGCCGCCCAGCGTCGAGGCTTCGAAGCTTTGAGGAAAATGGCGCAGCGTAAGCCCATGTGGCTTGAGTTGTGCTTCGAGTGCGGGTCCGAACGCTCCACCCTCGATGAGTGCGCAGCGCGAAACCTTATCGACATGAAGCACCCGGCCGAGCTCCCGGAGGTCGACCGTCACCGCCGCCTTGTAACGGCTGCCGTCGGCTTTGGGCTCCACCCCGCCCACCACGCTCGAGCCGCCGCCAAACGGCGTGATCGAGGCCTGCGCGCCGCCCGCCCAGTCGAGCACCGCCGCGATTTCGGCCTCAGAGCGCGGATAGGCGACGACGTCGGGCGCTGCCGCGTAGTCCCCAGTGAGGCCACGGACGTAGTCCGGATAAGACTTTCCGTGAGCATGTGCCGCACGGTCGTAGTGCCCAGTCGAACAGAAGGCCGCAAGCGTCGCGGGCGGCATGAGGCGGGGCGAGCGAAGCCTGATGTCCTCGAGCCTCGGCGGCGCGACCTCTGGAGTCTCCGGGGGCCCGAAGCGCTTGGCGATGCGGGCGAGCACGAAGGCCTCCTCTTCGGCAGTGAGCCCTTCGCCTTCTCGCCCCCACCCGAAGTGCTTCAGTCGCGCTGTCGTCATCACATGCCTCCCACCTGTTTTTTTGTCGGCGCTCCTCAAGCATAGAGCTGCACGCGCCTGTCGTCGACGCAAGATGGTGTAACGCGCCACGGACAAAGTGCTAGAGCATTTTCAAGCGAAGTGGACGCCGGTTCGCGTGAAGAAAATGCGTCGAAACAAAGACCTAGAGCCCCGTTCCGATTCTATAGGAACGGAAAAGGCTCTAGAGCGGGATGAGGAAAAGTGGGACGCTGCGCGGCTTTTCCGGCGCAATCAAGTTCACGCAGATTGCGTAAACTTATCTGCGCATCCCGCTCTAAATTATGAGAATCGATCACGTTCATGATTTTGGATTGAATCAATCCAAAATCATCTTGATCTAATGAGTGATTGCAATTTTTGGCACAGTTCGACCACAGGGAGCCCTGGCAGGGACAGAAAAGCTTATGGAATTGCTTCTCACCGCTTTTGAGCACCGCGTGCTTCACATGCAGCGTACGCCTCTGTCCCGGCGACATAACCTTGCGCCGTGCAATCGTTCGCCGGGGCATTGATAGTCTGAGAGGCGCAGCCGCCAAGGGACAACGCGAAGAGAGCGAATAGCAGAAATCTCTTGAACATAGCTTGCCTTTCAAGACGGATTCGAGTCCGTCCGCGCGGTTTATTGCTCGCGCTGCGCTATTTTTCAAGTCTTACTCAGTAGACGGGAATTTGGACGACGTCCAGCGCCGCGAAAACCCAGCCACATATACAAGTTAGTTCGGTTAGAAGTGTCGTGCAAATGGCGACTACTGACTAGATCACGATGATTTTGGATTGATTCAATCCAGAATCATGAACGTGATCGATTATAAAGATTTAGAGCGGGATGCGGGCGGAAAACCGGTTCCCACTTTTTCTCATCCCGCTCTAACGCTCATCTCGATCGGCCGCGCCCAGTCCAGTCGCGAGCTCATGTCGATCGCGAATCCGACGCTTGACCTTCGCCCAATGCGCCGGATACGGCGCTCATCACTGCACATGGTCTGCGCCGGCCCAAGGCGGCGATAGAGCCAAGAGAACGGTCGCGATCGTGCCGAAGCAAGCCCCGGCATCATTCCTGCTCTTCGACCACTTTCGCCGGTTTCAGCCGCACCGGCCTCAGCAGGAACGAAGGCACGTGATCGCCCATGCCGATGACCGGCTGATCCTCGGCGGCATCGGCAAAGGCGGGCCGCCGTTGTTGTGCCGGTTCGATCGCGGGCGATCTGCGCGGCTGGCGGCTTCGGTCGGGAGCGTGGTGCTCTTCGCTTGCGTGCGCAGCGGTGCGTCGCCCGCGCGCAAGGCGCGGCGCTGCCGAGTCGGCCGCCACGCCCCTATCGCGCCGTGGTGGCGCTTTCGCGCCGTCATGCGCGATGTCCTCGTCAGCCGGCAGATGATCGAGCGTTGCTGCGTCGAGCCAATCGATCTTGCGGGCGACCAATTTCTCGATCCCGTCGACATGTTTCTGGTCCGCCCGCGTGACGATCGAAAATGCCGTACCCGACTTGCCGGCGCGGCCGGTGCGGCCGATGCGGTGGACATAATCTTCGGAATGGATAGGGACGTCGAAATTGAACACATGGCTGACGTCGGGAATATCGAGACCGCGCGCTGCAACGTCCGAACAGACGATGAGATCGACTTCGCCGGTCTTGAACGCATCGAGCGAATTCATGCGCGCTCTCTGGTCCATGTCACCATGCAGGGCGCCGGCGCGAAAGCCGTGGTTCAATAGCGACTTGTGCAGGATTGCGACGTCGCGCTTGCGATTGCAGAAGATGATCGCGTTCTTGAAGTTTTCAGCGCCGCGAATGAGGCGGCGCAAGGTCGCGCGTTTTGCCGGGCCGGGCGCTGAGGCGACGAGCGCTTGGGTGATCGCCGCAGGGCTCGATGCGGCGGGCGCGACTTCGATGCGCACCGGATTGTGCAGGAAGGTTTCGGTGAGGCGGGTGATTTCCGGCGGCATGGTCGCCGAGAAGAACAAGGTTTGCCGGGTGAAAGGAACCAGCTTGCAGATGCGCTCGATATCGGGAATGAAGCCCATGTCGAGCATGCGGTCGGCTTCGTCGATGACCAGAATCTCGATCCCGGTGAGGAGCAATTTGCCGCGTTCCGAAAAATCCAGGAGGCGGCCCGGCGTCGCGATCAAGACATCGGCGCCGCGGGTGATCTTCGTTTCCTGGTCGCCGAACGAGACGCCGCCGATGAGCAGAGCCACGTTGAGCTTGTGGTTAATGCCGTAGCGGGCGAAACTCTCTTCGACCTGGGCGGCGAGTTCGCGGGTGGGCTCGAGAATGAGGGTGCGCGGCATTCGCGCGCGGGCCCGGCCTTGTTCGAGGCGCGACAGCATCGGCAAGGTGAAGGCCGCCGTCTTGCCCGTGCCGGTCTGGGCTATGCCCAAGATGTCGCGGCCGGCCAGTGCCTCAGGAATGGCTTGCGCCTGAATGGGTGTGGGTATCGTATATCCGGAAGCTTCTACGGCCTGTAGAACCTTCTCGCTGAGACCAAGTTCTCTGAAGTTCATTTGATTCCTGCAAGCGGTCCTCATGAGAGGCCGCTTTTTGCATGTCCTCTGCGTGGACAAAGGGCTCGAGGCCGCGGACGCAAGTCACATCGAAATGTCACAAAATGTGCGGCAAGAAACGTGCAACAATCCGCATTTCCACAAGCGGAGACCGCAAAGTTCGCCGTACGCACAACATTTACCTGCGGGCGATGAACCGATCGATCGTTGGGCCTACACGCCGAAATGACTCGGCACCCTTTTGTTCACGTATCGCTCATTAGCTTGTAAATCGGGCCGATGCAATCGGAATGCAAGGCTTTGGCCGGTCCAATCCAATAATTTGGCACCAAAATATTTGGCAATGAGTCGCAAGCTACGCGCCAAATCTGTGCGAAAGGTTGTATTCGCGTGGCGGACCCGGTCATTCCGCAGGGGCATGCGGCGAACGCGTTGAATTGCCGCGGAGGCTGCCCTGCTGCGGCGGCGATTCATGCGGCGCATGAGAGAAGAGCTTCATCAGCACGAACATTGTCGCGAGAGTCGCAATATAGACGAGAAGCTGCAATTGCGTCGGCGCATCGCTATAGCCGAGCAAAGTGTGGAGGGCGCGACCGAGCAGGCTCTTGTCCGGTAATACGGCCGAGGTATTCCAGACGACACGGCCGAGCGCGGAAACGAGATCGGCCTGTTCGAGGAAGGCCACGGCTTGCACGGCCATGCCCGCGGCGATGAAACTGATGAGCAGCGTCGTCACCTTGAAGAGATGCCGCATGGGGATAATGATCAGACCCTTGAAAGTGAGGAGGCTGATCGCCACGCCGAGCAGCAGGCCGGCGAAGCCTCCTGTCAAGAGAGCAAGGCTCGATGTCTTGTCGGAGATGACGATTCCATAAAGGAACAGCGCGACTTCCGATCCTTCGCGCAAGACGGCGACGGCAACGACGACGGCGAGTGCGGCGAGTGTCTTCGAACCCTCGCGCAGCTGATCACCGAGCTTGTGCAGATCGCTCGCGATCTCGCGGCCGTGCCGGGCCATCCAGACATTGTGCCAGGTGAGCATGACGACTGCGATGCCGAGGATCGCGGCATTGAAAACCTCCTGGCCATTGCCCTGCACGGCTGCCGCAATCCGACCGGCGAACATCGCGACGAGGATGGAGCCGACAACTCCGGCCAAAACGCCGGCAACAACATAGCGGAGGCGATGCGGAATAGTCTGCGTGACGGCAAGAACGATCCCGACGATGAGGCCTGCCTCGAGGACTTCACGCAACACGATGATGAGAGCGCCGATCAAGCTCGAGCCTTTCCTGCATTAGATCACGATGATTTTGGATTGATTCAATCCAAAATCATCGTGATCGATTCTCATAAATTAGAGCGGGATATGCAGATAAGTCTACGCAGTCCGCGTGAACTTGATTGCGCCGGAAAAGCCGCGCAGCGTCCCACTTTTCCTCATCCCGCTCTAGCGCGTATTCCGATCGGGTGGAATCACCCGATCGATCAAGAATACGCGCCAATTCGAAAAGTTGGAGCATGTCCTTGTCGGAAAAGTGGGGCCACTTTTCCGGGACATGCTCTAGGGTAGCGTTCCGTTCGGTCGATGCCGCCTGCGTCTCCGATTGGCGCCTCCGATCGGCGAACCTGCCATGACGCCACCAAAATGCTGTCGCGTGACGCTCGATATCTACGATATACGGCTCATTGCCCGCGGCAAAGCAGATGCGACAACATTAGAGGGATTCCAAACTGCCGGCATCGGCTAAGCTTGTACCGCGGGTTCGCTGACTGCTGGCGACGCGCATTTAGGCAAAGCGACGAGGCGTGCGAGCAAGTCGGGATCGAGCAAGACGACCATCCGCTCATTCGGCCGCAGCCAATCGATTGCTTCGTCGATCGACTGAGCTTCATTGAGCTTGGCGTCGGCGAGCGCTCGTTCGACCGAGATTTCGCCCCGCCTGCGCTGGGGTTCAAGGGGCAAGAAGGCCTCATGGATCGTGCGAAACTCAGGTTCAGCGTAGATGCTCTTCAGGCCGTCGGCCGTCTCGTCCAAATGGGCGAATTGCCTGGCGAGCTTGTTGGCGCGGCGCACGACGGGCGGTTTCGATTTTTCTTCGGGCGTCAGCAAAAACCCGGCGCGCCGCAAAATGATCCCGAATGACAATTGCGCCGTCGCCCATGAAATGAAAATCGCCAGGACAAGTCCCAGGATCGTTGGCGACATCCAGGCTACGAGGGAGGGAGAAATCAGAAGGCCGGCGATCAGGCTCAATACGCCCATCGCCACGTGCGACCTATGCCGGCGCACGATGCCCATGAAAGGGATCGAGCCGTCGTCGCGGCGCTGCGGGTTCCATCCCGTGTCGAAGCCGAAGAGGAAATGCAGAACGTGGCCGGACTGGATCAGCATCATGATCGGCGCCAGAAGGGCCGACATGATTGTCTCGAAAACGGTCGAAACGACGAGCCTCAGGGCGCCGCCGCAGCCGCGGCGCACAGGGCCGCGCACCAGGGCGAGGACAAGACCGAAGAGTTTTGGTGTCAGAAGGATCGCCATCGTGAGCGCAAACAGCGCCAGCGATTTTTCAGCATCGAAGCGCGGCCAGGTGGGGAACAAAGTGAATTCGCTGGTGAAATACTCCGGCCTTATGTAGCTTGCCTGAAACACGATCACGATGCCGACGAGGAGCTGCAGCATCCACAGCGGCGAGGCGACATATCCCATGATGCCGGCTGCGAGATGCTGGCGCGAGGCCCAGTGCAGGCCTTTGGCGGGCAGGATGCGCGAATGCTGCAGATTGCCCTGGCACCAGCGCCGGTCGCGCTCGGACATATCGATCAGCGACGGCGGGCTTTCCTCATAGCTGCCGGAAATGCCGGGCAGCATATAGACCGAATAGCCGGCGCGCAAAATCAGTGCCGCTTCGACGAAATCGTGGCTGAGCACGTGACCACCGAAGGGAGGTCGCCCTTTCAAGGTCGGCAGGCCGCAATGAGCGGCAAAGGCCCGCGTTCTGATGATGGCATTATGACCCCAGTAGTTGCCGTCGCGGCCCATCCAGGCGGCAAGCCCCGCCGCGATGACCGGCCCGTAGATCCGGGCGGAAAATTGCTGCACTCGGGCGAACAAGGTGTTGCGATTGATGATGAGCGGCAGGGTCTGGATGATGCCCGCGCCGGGATCAGCCTCCATTGCGGCGGCAAGCCCGACGATGGCTTCCCCGGTCATCATACTGTCGGCGTCGAGCACGAGCATGTGATCATAGTGGCCGCCCCAGCGCGTCACGAAATCGGTAATATTGCCGGCTTTGCGGGCGAGATTCTTCGGTCTGTGCCGGTAGAAGACGCGGGCGGACGGTCCGAGCCTCTGGCGCATTGCGATGAAGGCGCGTTCTTCGGCGACGAAAATCTCGGGGCTGGTCGTGTCGGACAGAAAAAACCAGTCGAAAGCGGCGCCGTGGCCCGTCGCTTCGACGTCTTCGAAGATCGCCTGCAAGGTCCCGAACACCCGCGCGGGTGCTTCGTTGTAGATCGGCATCACGATCGCCGTCCGCGCCTTCAAGAGGCTCGGAATCTTGGGCGGCTTGGGGCGGGCGAAGAGCAACCAGATAAAACCGACGCAAGCGCTCGTGAACGCGAGTGCGATCCATGAAAAATTCGCGACGAAGAGACAGACGAGCGCCCATTTGAGAAAAGTGACGCCGCCGACCGCCACGACTTCATACATCTGGTCGGCGCCATAGGCACTTAGGCCGAAACCGCCGCCGAAGACGAGCATGCGTGCCACAAATGTCGCAAAACCCGAACGCGGCGACGGACGTACGCGGTCTTTTTTGGGATCGAACTGAAATAGGCTTTGCGCGGGCATCGTCAATCGTGCTTCCGGCGGCATCGGCGTCAGCACTGCAACCGGCGGCCCCTCGGCGGCGATGTCCGTCTCTGAAAGGATGAGGCGCGCTTGTGCCGGCATCTCGGTCAACGAGTCCATCGATAGAGCCAAGTTTCACTGATCGGCTTGCCCGCCGTTTCGAGCACCAGCCGCAGTTCCGAATAGGCATCATTGCCCGGATCGAGTTCGAACACTATGCGACAAGTCTTCATTTCTGGCGATTGAAATTGCCGGACCGATGTGATCGAGCCCGGCGTCGCGCTGAGTGCCGGCTTCACCGCTTCCTCCGGATGCGGATTGGCGAAGATCTCACCTGCGAATTCGACAAGAAAGCGGCGCCAACGCGCGTTCGGGGCGCGGCCGGCACGCGTCATGGTGACGGTTGCGAGTTCGGGACGGGCAGGTGGCCCCCAACACCAGAATTGCCGGTAGGCGTAAGTGATTTCTCCGCCCGCCCGCAAAGCCTGCCGTGGGCGCCAGAACGCGATGATATTGTCGTTTGACTCGGAATCGTTCGGGATCTCCACGAGCTGAATGCCGCCGGCGCCCCAATCGCCAATCGGCTCAATCCAAAGCGAAGGCCGCAGTTCCCAGTGCTGGTCGTCGTCCTGGTAATGACCGAAGATGCGATCGCGTTGCAGAAGGCCGAAACCGCGCGGATTTTCATCAACGAAGGTCGAGATTTGCAAAGTTTCGCGATTGCTGGTCGGGCGCCAGATCCATTCATTCGTTCCAGTCACCATTTGCACCCCGCCGATGTCGGCAATCACTGGGCGTATGTCGTCGGGGCGGCGATGGTCCAGCGGGCCCGACAGGGCCATCGCACTCATCGTGGCGAGGCCCAGATTGTCGACGGCGGCACGGGCAAACAGCGTGCATTCCGTATCGATGATCGATGCTTCGCCCGTATGCAGAGTGAACCGGTAGGCGCCGGTGACGCTTTCCGAGTCGATCAAAGCATGGATGACCAATGTATTGCCGGCCAAACTCGGCCGTTCGATCCAGAATGCCCGAATCATCGGGAATTCTTCGCCGCGCGGATCTCCGGTCTTAATCGATAAGGCTCTCGCCATCGTGCCAGGGTTCTGGCCGGGTGCGACGGCACGAAAGAAGCTGGCGCCCTGAAACGTCGCTATCTCGGAAAAAGCGCCGGTGTCGCGAGGAACTAGAATGCGAAACCCAGAAAAGCCGATATCGCCCATATCAGATGGCACTGAAATCTTGCCGAAATCGTACAGCTTCGAATTGTAAAGGAGACGCCGCGCTTCGCCTTGCGCGACTAGATTGATTTCGACGGGCATCGTAAAAAGGAAACCGCGATGCAGGGGTTCGAGGGCAAAGCCGACCGTCTCGTTTGCCCAAATTGCGGAGCCTGGCCGATTGCGTATGCCAATATATTGATCGTAGCTGAGATTCCGAAACGGACCGGGAACATCCGATGACGGTGCTTTGAAGGGTTGTTTCGCGAGTGCCCGCGCGACATCTGCAAGCATTCCGGGCTGGAAGGGCTGTGGATCACCGAGCGCCAGGCCCGGCAGGCCAATTTCCCCCGCCGCACGCGCGGTATGGCTGGCCGTCCCTGCGGCGAGGCTGGCAAGGGCCAGTTTTAAGACTTCGCGACGCTCTAACATGACATCAACAGGCCGGCCGGGGATTGGGAGCATAGCTTGGAAACGTAACGGCGCCTCGTATATACCCAAGTCCGGCGCACGACGTGGAAGCCTTCCGCCGAGGGGCGGACGCCGGTGCGATCGGTAGGATTCGGTGCCGCATTTTTTGCGACGCAGCTATATAACGATATCGCCCAAAGCCGGGAGATAGTTTTTCGAGGATCTTTGGTGAGATACTTCCATGGAGCCCTTCGAATGTGTCCGAGCCTCACGATCCGGATTGCAGCAAAGCCGTGCCCCGTTTTCGCCGCCGGGCCCGAAAGGTGCGTGGACCGCTGCTGCCCGACCGGGGATGCGATACATGTGCCAGGGGCTCGTCTTCTTAGGGATCATCGATGCAGCAAACCTTGATGAAGACGCCCGCGGGGGTGACCGCGCCTGCTGAAAGATCGAACCCATGAAACCAGCCGATCATCATGACCGGCGCTGCCTCGCAATCGTCCTTGCCGCCGGCGAGGGCAAGCGCATGCGCTCCAGCAGGCCGAAAGTGTTGCACGAAATCGCCGGCCGTTCCTTGCTCGCCCATGTGCTCGCCGCGGTCAGAGCCGCGGGAGCAGCCAAGATTGCCGTTGTGGTCGCTCCCGGCCAAGACAGCGTCGCCGCCGAGGCGAGGCGAAGCGTACCCGAAGCGGAAATCTTCATCCAGGCCGAACCGCGCGGGACGGCCCATGCGGTGCTGGCGGCGCGCGATGCCATCGCCGCCGGCTATGATGACATTTTAGTGGCTTTCGCCGACACACCGCTGGTCCGGACCGAGACATTCGCAGCCTTGCGCTCGAGCCTTGCGGGGTCGGTTGGCGAGCATGCCCCACCTGCGGTTGTCGCGCTCGGGTTCGAAGCCGGCGATCCGACGGGATATGGCCGTCTCATCATGGATGGGCACGAGTTGGTCGCAATCTGCGAGCACAAGGATCTGCCGCCCGAAGACCGGGGTCTCTCTTTCTGCAATGCCGGTCTCATGGCCTTTTCCGGCGAATATTGCCTGCGGCTTCTCGACACCATCGGCACTGCGAATGCACAAAACGAATATTACCTCACCGATGCAATATCGGCGGCGCGGGCGCACGGCCACAAGGTCGCCGCACTGCGGGCATCGGAATACGAGGTTCTGGGCGTCAATGATCGCCTGCAGCTCGCCGCCGCCGAATCTATCCTGCAAGAGCGCCTACGCAAGGCGGCCATGCGTGCCGGGGCGAGCCTCGTCGATCCGCAAAGCGTGCATCTGTCGTTCGATACCGAGCTCGGCAGCGACGTCACCGTCGAGCCACACGTCTACTTTGGCCCAGGAGTAAGAGTTGCAGATGGTGCTCTCATTCGGGCTTTCTCGCATCTCGAGGGCGCTGTCGTCGGCCCGCGCGCGATTATTGGTCCTTTCGCGCGGCTGCGGCCCGGTGCGGTTCTCGCGGAAGACGTGCATGTCGGCAATTTTGTGGAAGTGAAAGCCTCGATGCTCGGCGCTGGCGTCAAGGCCAATCACCTCGCTTATCTGGGCGACGCGAAAATCGGTCCGCGGACGAATATAGGAGCTGGCGTTATCACGTGTAATTACAATGGGTTCGCAAAATTTACGACGGACATAGGCGAAGGATGCTTCATCGGTGTCAATGCCGCTCTGGTGGCGCCGGTCACGATCGGCGCGGGGGCCTATGTCGGCACGGGATCGGTCATCACGCAGGATGTGCCGGCTCAGTCCTTGGCGCTCGCGCGGGCGCGCCAGATCGAGAAGCCCGGCTGGGCGAAACGCTTTCGCGATGCGCACAAAGACAAGAAATAGCCCGTCGACAATCGGCGGGACGTCATTCGCGATTTTCGGGCGCGATCAGGAATAGAGGCAAGCCATGTGCGGAATTGTCGGCATGATCGGGAATGGCCCGGTTGCCGGATCTCTCCTTGAAGCTTTGCGGCGGCTTGAATATCGCGGCTATGACTCGGCCGGCATTGCCACGCTCGAAGGTGGCCACCTGGCGCGTCGCCGGGCCGAAGGCAAGCTCAAAAACCTCGAGGCGCGCCTCGCGGCCGAGCCTTTGTCGGGACGGATCGGCATAGGCCATACAAGGTGGGCCACGCATGGCCGGCCGACGGAAACCAATGCGCATCCGCATGCAAATGCAAGAGTTGCTGTCGTTCATAACGGGATCATCGAGAACTTCCGCGAGTTGCGCCAGGAACTGCAGCTCAAAGGCCATGTATTCGAGACGGACACCGATAGCGAAGTCGTCGTTCATCTCGTTGCGGAGGCCATGCGGCAGGGATTTGCGCCCGCCGATGCGGTCGCGGCGAGCTTGCCGCGCCTCAAGGGCGCCTTCGCACTCGCTTTTCTCTTCGATGGGCAAGAGGATCTTTTGATCGGTGCGCGCGACGGCGCCCCGCTCGCCGTGGGTTTCGGTGAGGCCGATCGCGCCGGCGAATTCTATCTAGGCTCGGATGCCCTAGCGCTGGCACCCTTCACTTCGAAGCTCGCCTATCTCGAAGACGGCGATTTCGTCGTCATGTCGCGTCGCGGCGTCGAGTTTTTCGATTCACAGAATCGCCGGGTCGAAAGGCGCTGCATTCACACCCAGGCTTCGGCCTTCCTGGTCGACAAGGGCAATTACCGCCACTTCATGGCCAAGGAAATTCATGAACAACCGGAGGTGGTCGGCCGCACTTTGGCGCATTACCTCGATATGTCGGCCGGCACGGTCGCCTTGCCGTTCGATTTGCCGATCGACGTGGCGAAACTTCAGCATCTCACGATCACGGCCTGCGGCACCGCCTATATTGCGGGGCTTGCGGCGCGCTATTGGTTCGAACGCTATGCGCGGCTTCCGGTCGAAGTCGAAGTCGCCTCCGAATTTCGCTATCGAGAAGCACCGATGGAGCCGGGCGGCCTGACCCTTCTCGTGTCGCAATCGGGCGAGACCGCCGATACGCTCGCGTCGCTGCGCTATGCGAAGGCGCAGGGCCAGAAGGTTCTCTGCGTCGTCAATGTGCCGACTTCGACCATGGCACGCGAAAGCGATGTCGCGGCGCTCACTTTGGCCGGCCCCGAGATCGGGGTTGCGTCGACGAAAGCCTTCACCTGCCAGCTCGTCGTTCTCGCCTGCCTCGCGCTCGCCTTCGGCCGGGCGCGCGGCCTTCTCGCTCCGGCCGCGGAAGCCAAACTCGTGACCGAACTCATGGCTTTGCCTGGCCATATGGCGGAAGCGCTGAAGCGCGAGGCCGACGTCGAACATCTCGCGCGCGATTTCGCCCGCGTGCGCGACGTGCTCTATCTCGGTCGCGGC
>JBKQHN010000185.1:0-87834 GCA_052148755.1 Beijerinckiaceae bacterium
CTGTTCTGTCTTCCCGGTTGCACGAGCAGCGGCAGTCTCACCACGCGTCAATCCGCATACGAATGCGTTCGCCACGCAAAGCAAGTGCTCTATGATGCCGATTTTACTGAAAATCTCGTCGTGTCGCCGGAGACGGCCAGCGTGTCGGGCCGGCACGGCGGCTACGAAGCGACAGTGCAATGCGACAGCGTGGACCAGAGGATCCTTGTCGACGTCAAAGGCCTCGATGCCACACAGTCGGAATGGTACCGCGACGTCATCATCAGGAAATTTTGAGCGGTATCGTGCGCCGCTAGATGAATTTGGCGCGATGTTTGGTCTCAGTCAACAATGTTGAACGAAAAAAAAAACTGATCCTGTGCATCGACGCCGATCGCGAGACCGCCGCATTGATTGCCGAGGGGCTCGTCGATCGAGGATTCGCGGTGGAAGTCGCCCATGACGGTCGTGAGGGGCTTGCCGGCATCCTGCGACTGGTCCCGGACCTCGTCTTGTGCGAGATCGTCATGCCATTCTTGTCCGGATTCGATGTGCTCAAGCGCCGCAACGAACTCGCGCCCGGGTTCGTTCACATGCCGTTCGTATTTCTGACAGCCCTGACGGATCGCGAGAACGAACTCGAGGGGCGGCGGCTGGGCGCCGACGACTATGTCGCAAAACCTGTCGATTTCGATATCCTCGCGGCAATCATCAATACCCGCATCGCTCACTCCCCGCGCAATCAAGACTGGCCCCAGCCTGTCGGCCTCAGCCAACGCGAGATCGAGACGCTGACCTGGGCAGCCCGCGGCAAGACCTCAGCCGAAATCGGACAAATTCTCGGTATCAGCAAACGGACAGTCGACTTCCACATCGACAATGCCCGCATCAAGCTCGGTGTCGCCACCCGGACTCAAGCCGTCCTCAAGGCCGCGAACGGCGGCCTGATCGAACCGTAAGGGACATGCAAGATTAAGCGTGCCGGTTTGCCGCAAGCGTGGACAAATGAGATTTCACGACCGCGCCGCTGATGGCTGCCGCATTTGCCAGGGAGACAAATTGGAATGCTCGGATGGGCACCGGCGGCGACACGTTGACAGCTGGGGGGCTGCCAAGCTGTCTCGCCGCCGGACCCAGACTAGCCGCCTGCAGGTGGCCGAATGCCAGATTGGCCACCGAAGCAAATTTGGCGGAGTCTGGTTGAAATCTTGGCCCTCTTGACCCCTGAACATCCTTTTCAGGGTCGTTGCGCGGGGGGCTTTGGCGCCTGCCTATTCGCGGCTCAGTGCGGCTGCTTGACCCGTATGCTCGCCCCGTTGATTTCACCCGTTCGCTTGCCCGTCGTTGCGCCGCCGATCGCGACAAGCGTCGACGAGTGTTGTTTCATAATCGTTCCGCCGACGACGTTGAAAGCCGGCAGCAGCGCTGTTTTGACAATAGGAGCACCCGCCCAGCTCTTCACTATTGGACGCGGATTAAGAGCCTGCGAGGGGACGAATGCCGGATTGCTCACCGGAGCGTACTTGCCGGAGTCTAGCTGAAATTCAGGCCGGTAATGAGAAAGTTCCGGTTTTACCCAGGGAACATACTTGGCGGAGTTTGCGTCGTGAGGCGCTTTGGAGCTGTGCCAAGGATTTACCTTATCCTTCTGCCAATCCTTCTCCCAATGGGCCGCCTCGTGGTGGCCGTCCTTCGGTTTGTGCGGACGCGTCAATCCGATCGCGACCGCGGTCTTCTTGTCGATCAAACTGGTGCCGGTTTTCTTGTCGACCGGACCGGTTGGGGCGCCGTGGCAGACATCAGCAGCCAATAGCGCGAGCGCCATCGTGACGAATGTGCAAAGGTTGAACCTCAAGCCAAGCTCCTGTCGATCACAACGGGCGTTTCGGTTTCGGTCACAGACCGGGGGCTTTTATATCCCCCGATCTGCGGCTTCATTCATTATTCCGCGGCGGGTACGGTCTGGTCTTCGGCTGGCGCCTCCGGTGTCGGCGCGTGATCATCGCCGCCGAGGAACATCATCCGAAGTGCGGGCACGACCACGAGCAGCATGATCGGTCCGATCAGCATGCCGCCGACGACCCCTGTTGCGAGCGGACGCTGCACTTGACTGCCGATGCCGGTCGAGATCGCCGACGGAAACAGGCCGATGCAAGCAGACAAAGCCGTCATCAGCATCGGCCGCATCCGTTGCTCGGCGGCGTGGAACATGGCCTCGAGCGTTCCCATGCCAGCACGCCGAACCTGATTGAAATAAGTGATCATCAGGATGCCATCCATGACCGACACGCCGAACAGCGACACGAAGCCGATGGCGGCCGACACGCTGAAATCCAGACCGGTCACGAAGAGTGCAACGATGCCGCCGGCGACCGCGAACGGAATACCGGCAAGCGCAAGCAGGCTGTCGCGGTACGAATTGAACAGACTGAACAGCAGCACGAGAATCAGTACGAGGCTGATTGGAACGACGATAGCGAGCCGTTGCTGGGCCAGTTGAAGGGACTCGAATTCTCCCGCCCAAAGGATACGATATCCGGTGGGCATATTCACATTCTTTGCGATCCTGGCTTGCGCCTCCGCGACCGTGCTGCCGAGGTCGCGTCCGCGCACGGTGAACTTGACCGGGATCATGCGCTCGCTCTTCTCATGGTAGATATAGCCTGCGCCGGTGTCCAAGCTGATGGTTGCGAGCTCGCTCAGCGGGATATAGGCGTTTTGGCTATTGCCGCCGGCCACCTTGATATTGCGGATCGCCTCGATGCTGGTGCGGTATTTGGCTGGAAGACGAACGACGAGGTTCCATGAGCGATCGCCCTCGAGAACGGTCGTCGCAGTCGTGCCGCCCATCGCGGCCTGGATCACCGTGTTGACGTCACCGGTATTGAGCCCGAAACGAGCTGCTTTGTTGCGATCAATTTTGATATTAAGATTCGGCTGCCCGAGAACATGGAATATTCCGAGATCGGTGACCCCTTGCACCTGATCCATTTCGTGCTGGACCTTGCTGGCAAGATCTTCGAGGACAGAAAGGTTGGGACCGACAATCTTGACAGAGTTCGCGCCTTTGACGCCCGAGATCGCCTCCTCGATGTTGTCTTGAATATATTGCGAGAAGTTGAACGTCGCGCCCGGCAATGCTTCGGTAAACTCCTTGTTCAGTATTTCGGTCAGCTTGTCTTTGGTCAGTCCCGAAGGCCATTCGTCGAACGGCTTCAGCGGCGCAAATAGTTCCATGTTCGAAAACGGCGAGGCGTCACTGCCATTGTCCGGCCGGCCGTGCTGGGAAACTACCGTGATGATCTCCGGATGCCGCAACAGAATTTCGCGCAGCTTACCGGTCGCGGCGGTGCCGGCGTCGAGGCCCATCGTCGGCGGCATCGACACGCGGATCCAGTAATTACCCTCCTCGAGAGCGGGCAAGAATTCGCTGCCGAGACGGGTCGCCAGCAGGCCGATCCCGACCAGGAACACCAATCCGATCGCGACCGTGATACCGCGGTTGGCGAGCGCCCGTCGCAGTACCGGCGAATAGATCGTCCGTAGCGCCCGCACCACGATCGTCTCCGTCTCGTGGACATGCTCGGGCAACAGAAGGGATGCCAGGACCGGAGTAACGGTGAACGTCGCGATCAGGGCGCCGGCCAGTGCGTATCCGTAGGTCCGCGCCATGGGGCCGAAGATTTGTCCTTCCACGCCCTGCATGGTGAACAGTGGAATGAATGCCGCCACGGTGATCGTCGCCGAGAAGAAGATCGCTTTGTCGACCTGCATCGCGCTGATGAGGATGAGGCGCAGCCGGTTAGTCCAGTTCTTGATGGTCGACGTCCGAGTCGAACTCGTCACGTCGGTCCCCCATGTGCCCTCGGCCAGATCATGCAAGAGGTGTTGCCTTTCGGCCGGCCTGGACTGGAAGTTTCGGAAGACATTCTCGACTAGAATGACCGCCGAATCGACAATGATGCCAAAGTCGACGGCGCCGACTGACAAAAGATTGGCATCCTCGCCTTGGATCACCAGCAGGATGACGGCGAAGAACAGCGCAAACGGGATGTTGACCCCGACGATGATCGCGCTGCGCAGATCGCCGAGAAAGATCCACTGAATCAGAAAGACCAGAGCGCAGCCAAACAGCAGGTTGTGAAGAACCGTGTGCGTCGTGACCGCCACCAGCGTGGTGCGGTCATAGTAAGGCACCAGCTTGACCCCCGGCGGCAGAGTTCCGTCTCTGTTCATTTCGTCAATTTTGGCTTTAATGCGAGGTACCACGTCGTTGGTGTGCTGAGTCCGATTCATCACGACGATTGACAGCGCCACGTCGTCGTCGTGATCTTTGCCCGCGATGCCGAGCCTCGGCACGAAAGTCGTGCGCACCTTCGCGATGTCTTTGACCTGCACCGGCACGCCGTTGACTTGCGCCAGGACCGTGTTCTCGATGTCGGTAACCCTGTCGCCTTTGGTCAGGTCGTCGTTGCCGCCGTCGTCGATCAGGCCGACACCGCGGATATTGATCGATTGCTGGCCGATGGTGATTTCGCGGCCGCCGACGTTGATATTGGCGTTGCCCAGCGCAGTGATCAGCTGAGGTATTGTGACGCTATAGGCCTCGAGCTTCTCCAGATCCGCTTCGACATCGAATTCCTTGGTCGTCCCTCCCCACGAATTGATGGCGACGACACCCGGAACTGTGTATAGGCGCCGCGTGACGAGCCAATCCTGGACGGTGCGCAGATTGGTCAATCCGAAATGCGGAGGACCGATGATCTGGTAGCGGTAGACTTCGCCCACCAGGCTCGATTGCTGGATTTGCGGGACCTGGTTCGCCGGGAGACTGACATTTTGCTGAAGGCTGAGCGCTGCCTGGGTGTAGGCGAAATAATAATCGACGCCATATTTGAACGTCACGCGAACGAACGACAGGCCGTAGAAAGAGGTCGAGCGGATACTATCGATCCCCGGTGTCGGATAGAGACCGACTTCCATCGGGATCGTGTAGTAGCGTTCCATCTCTTCAGCTGAGAGACCCGCGGCCTGCGCCGTAATCTCGAGAATGACCGGCGCCGGATTGGGGTAGGCCTCGATGTTCAGCTTCGTGAACGCCAAGAAGCCCGCGCCGATGAACACCACCAAGCCCATCAGAATGATCGTCGGGCGCGTCAGCCCGAATGCGATAATGCCCTTCAGCACTTTTGCCTCTTTCTCAATTGCCACTGAACAATCCGGCTAAACAGCCTAGTGTGGCTAAGGCCACTATTGAGTTTGCTCAACTCGAGCAAACTCAAGGCTGCTCGAGATTCATAAAGACCAAGCAAGCTTGGAACGCTTGCCTTGCGGAAACCGGCGAGCTCTCCGGGGTGCGAGTTAAACATCGCATCTGCCGACCAGGATGGCTCAGCGTAGAGTCAGATAGAGCATGTTGCTCAGAAAAATTGCGCCATCGGTGGCGATCAGCTCTCCAGGCTTCAAGCCTTTGAGGATCTCATCGTAGCCGTCGCGCTGCAGCCCAATTTCGACGGTCCGCTTTACGAAGTGGTGTCTGTCCGTCGTGACCCAAGCGCTCATCGTGCCGTCGCCTTCCCGCACGATGCCATTGAGCGGTACTGCGACTGCACGCACCGGCTCGCCGGTGCGAATCACGAAATTCGCGTACATGTTGAACAGCAAGAGGTGCTCGGGATCGGCGATCTCCGAGCGCACCAACACCCGGTGCGTGTTCGGATCGACAAGCGACCCGATGGTCGAAATCTTTCCTTCGAATACACGCTCCGGATAGGCAGTTACCTTGACCCGCACATCTTGCCCCACACGAAAATTCGGGATGTCGCTCTCGACGATATTTGCCAGCATCCACATCGTCGAAATGTCGTTGACGACGTAAGGCGCCGGCGCGCTGCCCGGCTGCACGAGGAGCCCGGGCGCCGCAGTGCGGGCCGTAATGCGTCCATCGATCGGGCTCGGCACGACCAAAGTCGGGTCGGCCTTGCGCTCCGCCACAATTTGATCGATGTCGGCTTGCGTCTTGCCGAAGACGCGGAGAGCATCGCGTGCAGCCCGCAGCGCACCTTCGGCGGTTTGCTGGTCGGAAATCCCTTGCTCGAGGTCCTTCTGCGCAACCGCTCGCGTCTCATAGAGAAGCTTCAGGCGCGCCAAAGCGCGGGTCGTCAACTCCATTACGCCGGCCGCTGCGATCAAAGTCGACTCGGCTTGCAAAAGGTCAGGACTGTCGATGGTAAAGAGCGTTTGGCCCTTCTTGACAAAATCCCCGATTTGGCCGAACGCCGAGATGATCTTTCCCTGATAGGGCGTGAACACCTGGACGGACATGTCCTCATTGAAATCGATGCTCCCCACGGCGACTTTCTCGATCGGGAACAGATGTTCGCCGACGGGTTCGACGTTAACCGAATTGCGCTGCGTATCGGTTAGGTCGACGCTCTCTGGTTCGGCGACGGTTGCTGCCGGACGGCCGGCTGTCGCCGACTGAGCGGAGTTCTTCTCTTCGACCTCAGCGGATGCCGTGGCCACCCCGAGCTTCGGCTGGCCTCCGACCATTCCGCTGAAATACGCAAAAGCTGCGACGATTAACGCGCATACCGCCACGGCCGCGCCGACGCGGCTCGTCTTTTTGTCAAATCGCATGAATGTCCCCAGTCGATCTCCGCGCGCTCGCGAATCCATCGCGCCCAGACGCCGTTTGAAGCGAGCAAACTTTTCGCACTGCGGCAGATACGAAGTCTACTGAGATGAATCGCACTGATACAAATCACAGGTCATCGGCGTGACGATGATCAGCAACACGTGCGGGAGCACTGCAATCTCGAGTTTAGATGCGATCAACCGAATCGATCGCACCAGCTCTTCGACGGCTGCAGGAGATACGTCCGGCGGCCTTTGATCTTGGCGGTGGCTTCGTCGACGCACCGGAATCGGCCGCATCTGCTGTGAGAAATCTGGGCCAAGCACCTCGCGCATTGGACCGTGCTCGCAGCTGACGGAGATTCGGGCGTGCTACCTGTACGCAGGTCGCTCAGCGATTGAGAAGCCAAAGAATGAGCGATAGAACGAGGCTGATGAGCAGGCACGTGACGATTGGTGCATAGAAAGTGAAGTTCTCGCGCTCGATCACGAAGTCGCCCGGCAATCGGCCAAGCCCGAACCGGCTTAGCCATGGCCAGAGCACACCTACTGCAACGATCACTAGGCCGATGATGATCAGCGTTCGAGACATGGATCTCGACCAACAAAAGCTGCCTTGGGCGGCGTCATAGAGGATCGGGTCAGCCAAAGCCGCAAGATGGTCGGCCAATTTGAAAAGCCATCGCTGCGCCCTTTTTGCAACGTAAGTCCCCGGTCAATCACTGCATGGGTCCGTCCGGCGATCCGGATGCAACATTTCGCCGCCCTGAAAGTTTCCTCAGTATAAGGGAGAGTCCGGCCGGCGTCTCGCCAAGCCTGGAGGCGTTGAATGTCAGCACGGAAAAGGCGGCGTCGAAAATGGTCTGCGCAGGTCACGGAAACGAGTTATGCCCTTGATCTCGAAGAGGGCGTGTTCGCGAGCGATGATCCCACGAAAATCGCGGAGTCCCTGAAAAGATCAGCAGAGGCGAGCGAGCGCCGTAAGTCGACGCCCTTCCGCTCGGCCATGTCGATGCTGAACTTCTATATCAACAGGGCGGGAAAAAATCTGAGCGCATCCAGGCGAAAGACACTCGAATCTGCCAAGGGCGCTTTGAGGCGTGCGTTCGGGCGACCGGAACCGTGACTTCGGAACGATCAATTGCCGGGCCGTCCTTGCGATTGAGATGTCAGTCGGAACCGTGAAAAAGCATGACGACAAATGCGGGTTTCTGGTGGCCGGCTGCGAGTTCCCCCCGAAACCTCTGTACGAGGGCATGCGGATCTGATCTTTTTTGGCGGAAATTGTTCCAGCTCAGTTCGCTTGCCGACAACGCCCTATATATCTTCCTCAGTCGTCGACGCGACGCCCATATGCCCATCTCAGAACTCTCGCGGCAAGACAGCGCGTATTCCTGACCTATCCGATCGATACGCACTCTTTTCCGGCGCTGTTCGCGCGAAGGGGCGCAGCCGGGAAACCTGGATATCGATCCGAAAGCCGGAGGTGTGCCATGACTGATTTGACAATCACCGAAACAGACCGGGAAGCTGTGCGGAAAGCCATCACCGAGGCTCTGCGCCATCACGGCGAAACGCTGCCCGCGCCGGAGCGCGCGGAAGACTTTGGAAACTCGTTCAGCCGCTTCGGCGATGCCCAGGTGGTGCTTCTGGGCGAGGCGACCCACGGCAGCTCTGAGTTTTACCGCGCGCGCGCGGCCATCACCCGGCGGCTCATTGCGCATCACGGCTTCAACATTCTCGCCGTCGAGGCGGATTGGCCGGATGCGACGCGCATCGACCGCTATGTCCGCTACCATGCGCGGAAGCCGGCCCGCGGCAAAGCCTTTGCTCGATTCCCGACCTGGATGTGGCGCAATGTCGAAATGATGGAATTCGTCGACTGGCTACGCGCCCATAACGAGGCGCTGCCGCCGGCGCGCCGGGCCTCCTTTCACGGCCTCGACGTCTACAGCCTCGGCGCCTCGATCGGGGCGGTGCTGAACTATCTTGATCGCGTTGATCCCGAGGCGGCTGAGGTCGCCCGCCGTCGCTATGGCTGCCTCACGCCTTGGCAGACGCAACCTGCCGACTACGGTCACGCGGTGCTGCTGGGCACATGCGACCCATGTGAAGACGAGGCCGTCGCTCAACTTGCAGAGCTGCTCGGCAATCGCCTCGCTTATGCGCATGATGACGGCGAAGCCTTCTTCGATGCTGCTCAGAACGCGCGCATTGTCCGTGCAGCCGAGCAGTATTACCGCACCATGTATCGTGGTGCGCGCGAATCCTGGAACTTGCGCGACCGGCATATGTTCGACACGTTGCGGGCACTCCTTGCTCATCGTGGCGCCAGCGCCAAGGCCGTCGTTTGGGCCCATAACTCGCATATCGGCAATGCCGCGGCGACTGCTATGGGCTGGCAAGGTGAATTCAACATCGGCGAGCTCTGCCGCGCGGCTTTCGGTGGCGGTGCCGTCCTAATCGGCTTCGGCACCGATCGCGGCACGGTCGCCGCCGCGCGCGATTGGGGTGCGCCGATGGAGATCAGGATGGTGCTGCCGGCGCGGCCGGACAGCTACGAGTATGCCTTTCGCAAGACTGGACTCGGCCGCTTTCTGACCGACTGGCGCGGGTCGCCCAAACGCGACCTCGTGGATGCCTTGCGCGAGCCTATGCTGGAGCGTGCGATCGGTGTCGTCTACCGGCCGGAGAGCGAGCTCATGAGCCATTATTTCGAGGCCGTGCTGGCCGAGCAGTTCGACGCTTATGTCTGGTTCGAGGAGACGAGGGCGGTGACGCCGCTTCCGGCGGCGTCGCCGCAAGGCGTGCCGGATACCTATCCGTTCGGGCTGTAGCCAGCGGCTCGTACGGAACGCGCCGGCTGCGATCGCCGGCAACAAAGCCTTGCTGCGTCAGTCGACCGATACGCCGCCGCGTCCGCCGTGAGAATTCCGGGTTAAGGCCAGGCGGCGAAAGATGCGGCGGCTTCGCTGCGTGGGCGCGCCGCGACATGTTCTTGGCGGAACGCCGCCGGCGTTCGGCCGGTTTGTTTCTTGAAGAATCGGTTGAAATAGCTCGGGTCGCGAAAGCCGAGACTGTAGCCGACCTGTTCCACCGGCAACTCGGTTTGCTCGAGTCGCGACTGCGCTTCCGCGATCAGGCGATCATGGATGAGGGCGAGCGGCGTACGCTCCGTCGCGCGCAGACAGGCATCGTGCAACAGCGCGCGCGTCACCCCCAGTTTGCGCGCATATTCATCGATACGGAGATTCTCGCGATAATGCAGTTCGACAAGTTGACGGAAGCGCTGCGCCGTGGCGGACGCCGTACCGCGCAGGCCCGCAGCCGCCTCGGTGAGATCTGCGGCGCGCCAAAGGTGCAGCAGGAGAAGAGTGAGATGGGCTCCGGCGATGGCCGAGGCGCCGGGCTGCTGGTCATGCGTTTCGCGGACCAAAGCTTCGAAAGAGATGCGCACTTCGGCCAGGCGAGGGGTGATCCGTTCCGCGGCCGCAACTATGGTTCTGTCGAAGAGCGGCCGCAGGTGAAGAGCGACAGGGCTGTCGCCGACCGTGCGCCAAACGAAATCCTCGGCGACCGAGAAGGCGAAACCCTCGCCGCCGGCCATCAGACGAAACTCACCGTTCACCGCGCGCGGAAGCCAGAGAACGACCGGCCCAGTCAGCTCGAGAGCCGTCTCATCTTCCGCGTGGAACAGCGCAGCACCACGCGTGACGAGAAAGGCATGAAATCGGCCGCGGCCAGAGGCGCTGCCGATTGCCCATGTTCGATGCACGAATGTGGTGTCCATTCGTGAAGCGACTAAAGCGGAACCGTTGGAACTGATGCGAACGAAAGGTGATAGCGGCATGGGCGAGGTCGAGCCGGGGACGGGTGGAATCTAGTCCGAAATCGCCATTATCTTGCCGCTTAGGCGAGAAAAGTGCAAGATATCCTGACAATAGTGCATTGCAGCGGTTCTGCAGTCGGGCTTTAGTGCCGATGAAACCGGACGAAGTGCCGGAAATTGAGCGGGAGGGAAACGGCAAGGAGGCGATGCTGGATGACGTCCGGCAATCCTCATCCTTCCTCCCCGGTTCTTCGTCAGTCTGAAAGCGTGCCTATCTGACTATGCGGGGCCGTGTTGTCTGCAAGGGGGAGGGAGCGAAGGTCATGCTCGATGTGCCTCTTCTTTTCGGAGGCTTGGATCTTCCTGCATCCGATGGCGTCGTCTTCGAGCGGATCAACCCGACGACCGGCAAGATTGCCAGCCGTGCGGCGGCGGCAACGATTGCCGACGCTTCTATCGCAGTCGCCTCGGCTGCTGCTGCCTTTCCCTCCTGGTCGGCGCTTGGTCCGAGTGGTCGGCGCGCCTTGCTTCTCGCCGCCGCCGATATCCTCGAGAAACGTGTTGACGTTTTCGTCGACGCGATGGCCGATGAAACCGGCGCGACCGCCAATTAGGCCAAGTTCAATGTTCGACTTGGCGCAAACATGCTGCGGGACGCCGCTGCTGTCACGACCCAGGTTTCAGGCGAAATCATTCCGTCCGACGAGCCCGGCATGACCGCAATGGCGGTTCGCCAGCCGGTCGGAGTTGTGCTCGGCATTGCGCCGTGGAATGCGCCCGTCGTTCTGGGCGTGCGGGCCATCGCTATGCCGCTCGCCTGCGGCAACACGGTCATCTTGAAGGCTTCGGAAATCTGTCCGAAGACACACCGCTTAATCGGCGAAGTTCTGCGCGATGCGGGCTTGGCCGACGGCACTGTCAATGTTGTGAGCAATGCTCCCGCCGATGCCGCAGCGATTGTGGAGGCGCTCGTTGCGCACCCTGCCGTTCGGCGCATCAATTTCACCGGCTCGACGCGGGTCGGGCGCATGGTTGCGGAAGTCGCGGCGCGTTACCTGAAGCCCGTACTTTTGGAACTCAGCGGCAAGGCTCCCTTCATCGTGCTCGACGATGCGGATCTCGACGAGGCCGTTAAGGCCGCGGCGTTCGGCGCATTTCAAAACCAGGGTCAGATTTGCATGTCGACCGAACGGGCGATCGTCGACGAGCAAATCGCAGATGCCTTTGCGCTGAAGCTCGCCCGAAAGGCGGCAACGCTTGTTGCCGGTGACCCGCATAAGGGCGACGCGCCGCTCGGTTCTGTCATTAGCTATGAGGCGGTGGAACGGCTCGATGGCCTTATCAAGGATGCGATCTCGAAAGGCGCGCGGCTGCTTTGCGGCGGCCATGCGATAGGCACCCTGATGGATGCCACGGTGCTCGATTACGTGACACCGGCGATGCGGATCTATTCGGAGGAATCCTTCGGCCCAATCATTGCCTTAGTGCGCGTCCGTGGTGTCGAAGAGGCGATCCGCGTCGCCAATGATACCGAATACGGTCTCTCTTCGGCTGTGTTCGGGCGTGATCTCGGGCGCGCAATGCGCGTTGCGTGGCGGCTTGAAACCGGCATTTGTCACATCAATGGTCCGACCGTACATGACGAGCCGCAAATGCCGTTCGGCGGCGTTAAGGCCTCCGGTTATGGCCGCTTTGGCGGCAAGACCGCCATACACGAGTTCACCGAATTGCGCTGGATCACAATTTCGAGCTTGCCCGGCCGATATGCAATTTAAGCCGCGCGAGCGGGCAAAGGCACTGCGTCCGCTAGGCGGCGTTGTGCGGCGCGCTGCAGATGAGAATTCGGCGGGCAATCACCTGCCGGAGGATAGAAACAGAACTTGCAATGGGAGGATCGAAACATGACGAATGTCTCGAAGGCAAAAGATCGACATTGGATACAGCCGTCGCGTCGCGAGTTCGTGCTCGCCGCGGCATCCGGAGGGCTTGCCCTGGCGAGTGGTCGCGGCGTCTTTGCCGCCGGCGCGGAGAACGTCCTCAAGGTTGGCTTCATCAGCCCGCGGACCGGTCCTTTAGGGGGATTCGGCCAAACCGATGGGTTCGTCCTTGAGACGGCACGCAAGGCGCTGGCTGGCGGCTTCGCCATCGGCGGCAAGACCTATGAGATCAAAATCATCGACCAAGATACTCAGTCCGACCCGTCGCGTGCGGGCCAGCTCGCGAAAGGACTGATCAACAACGATAATGTCGATCTGATGCTGGCGGTCTCGACGCCGGAGACCATCAACCCCGTAGCGGATGCATGCGAAGCGGCAGGCGTGCCTTGTTTGTCGACCGTGATGCCGTGGGAGGCCTGGTATTTCGGCCGCGGCGCCAAGCCCGGCGCGCCGTCGCCGTTCAAATGGACCTATCATTTCGGTTTCGGCACCGAAGAGTTCCACAAGACCTATATTTCGCAGTGGAGTCTTCTCCCGACCAACAAGAAGGTCGGCGTCCTCTATCCAAATGATGCGGATGGCAATGCCGTGCGCGCCCATCTCGCGCCGCTCCTCGCCAAGGACGGCTATACGATCGTCGATCCAGGTCCCTATGAGGATGGAACCACCGATTATTCGGCCCAGATCGCGCTGTTCAAGAAGGAGCACTGCGAAATCTTCAACACGTTCCCGATCCCGCCCGACTTTGCGGCTTTCTGGCGGCAAGCCGCGCAGCAAGGCTACACGCGCATGGTGAAGATCGCGCAAATTGCCAAGACCGGATTATTCCCATCCGACGTCGAGGCGCTAGGCGACCTCGGCTACAACCTCGCCGGCGGCGCCTATTGGCACAAGGCGTTCCCTTATAAGTCTTCGCTGACTGGCATCTCCAGTGCCGACCTCGCTGCTGGCTACGAGAAGGCCACCGGCAAGCAATGGACGCAGCAGCTCGGCGCGAGTCTCTCTTTGCTCGACGCGGGCTGCCAGGCGCTCAAAGATAGCGGCGATCCGTCCAACAAGGCTGCAGTTGCCAAAGCGATCAGCACACTCAAGACGACGACCATCTCCGGTGGGGTCGATTTCACCAGCGGACCGGTGCCCAACGTTTCGCCTGGACCGATCATCGGTGGCCAGTGGGTGAAAGCGGCGTCCGGCAGCAAGTTCAAGTTCGATTTCGTGACGACCGAGCACGCGACCGATCCGAAAGTGCCAATCGAGGCCAAATTAATTCCTTATGGCCAGTGAGCGGCCGAAGGAAGAGATCAGAGCATGACAATTGAAGCGGACCGTGTGATTCTCTCTGCTTCGGGGATCCACAAGCGCTTTGGAGCGCTTGTGGTTCTCGACCAGTTCGATTTTGGCGTGCGCACCGAAGAAGCGATCGGCATCGTCGGTCCCAATGGCGCAGGCAAGACGACTTTATTGAGCATCCTTACCGGCGCGCTGCAGCCCAACGCCGGAAGAGTGCGTTTTCGCGGCCTCGACGTAACGGCGTTTCCTGCGGCGGAGCGCTGCCGCCTTGGAATCGCACGTACCCATCAGATACCGCAGGCTTTCGGAGGCATGAGCGTTTTCGAGAACGTCTTCGTGGCGGCGACCAATGGCGGCCGTCTCAATCGGGACGAGGCCTATCGCTGCTGCATCGATTCGCTCAAGCTCTGCGGCATGTTGCGCGTCGCCAACCGGCGCGCTGAAACCCTTGGCCTTCTCGACCGCAAACGGCTCGAACTGGCCCGCGCGCTCGCGACCAATCCCGCCGTACTGCTGCTCGACGAGATTGGCGGCGGGTTAAGCGATGCCGAGGCGAGCGAGCTCGTCGCCACGATCAAAGAACTGCAACAAAGGCGAATCACGATCGTTTGGATCGAGCATATCGTCCATCTCTTGTTACAAATCGCTCAACGTCTCGTCTGCATGGACGCCGGCCGTGTGATCGCTGACGGCGACCCCGCTTCCGTCATGGCCGATCCAGCCGTTATCGACGCCTATCTTGGTGGGAGCGTGAAATGACCATTTTGAGCGTCGAGCAGCTCGATGTCCGCCATGGTCTTCTGAAGGCGGTTCGTGGCGTCTCGTTCAGTGTCGAACGCGGTGAGATCATTGCTCTCGTTGGCGCAAATGGTGCCGGCAAGACAACGCTGCTTCGTGCCCTAGCGGGCGCGCATTTGCCGGCCAGCGGCCGTGTTGTCTTCGGGGGCGTGGATCTTACCGGAATGCCAGCGCACAAGCGGGTAGGTGCCGGGATCGCCCTGGTGCCCGAGGGGCGCCGGCTTTTTCCGCACATGAGTGTCGAGGATAACCTGTTGCTCGCGAGATCGGCAGGCCGTAAGGGCCGGTGGACGATCGATGCCGTGATGGACACCTTCCCGCAGCTCAAACTGCGCCGCCATGCCAAGGCCGGCAGCCTGTCGGGCGGCGAGCAACAAGCGACCGCGATCGGCCGCGCGCTGATGACCAATCCCGATCTTCTGCTTCTCGATGAAGTGTCGCTCGGCCTTTCGCCGCTCGCCGTCGACCGAGTCTATGCCTCGCTGCAGGAGCTGATGTCGTCCGGGGCGACCATGATCCTTGTCGAGCAGGATCTCAATCGCGCGCAGGGCGTTGCCGACCGCATGCTTTGCATGCTCGAGGGGAGGATCGTCTTGCAACGGCGCGCACAAGATGTGACGCGCGAAGAGATTACTGAAGCTTATTTCGGCCTGCAGAGGGCCAACGGAGCAATGGCATGATGATTTGGCTGAACCAGGTCGTCCAGGGCGTCTTGCTCGGTGGATATTACGCGCTGATCGCCTGCGGCTTGTCCTTCATGTTCGGGGTGATGGGAATTATCAATCTCGCGCATGGCAGTCTCGCAGTCCTCGCTGCATTTGCACTGTTCGTGCTCGCCGAGTATTGCGGCGTGTCACCTTTTCTCGGGCTTATTGCGATCCTTCCCGCCATGGCCGTGCTCGGCTGGCTGCTGCAGCGCGCCGTTCTGGAGCGCAGCGCGCGCGCCGGAATATTGGTGCCGATCCTCGCCACATTCGGATTGGCGATTGTCATCGACAATCTCTTGTTTGAGCAATTCGGAGCCGATACGCGTTCGCTCGCGCCCTATATAGGGTCGCTTTCCTATGATTCATGGACGATCAACGATGACATCTACATAAGTCAGCTTGCAGTCCTGATCTTCGCGACGGCAGTCATCGTGCTCGGCGGCCTGCAGTTCTTCCTTTCACGCACGCAGCTCGGCCGCGCCATTCGCGCAACTGCGATGGATCCCGATACGGTAGGTCTCGTCGGCGTCAATGCGCGGCTCGTCAACGCGACCGCGACCGCGATCGCAATGGTCACGGTCGGCCTAGCCGGTGCCTTTCTGCCGATGCGTGCCACTTTCGGCCCTTATTCGGGTGCGCCACAGCTCATCTTCGCTTTCGAGGCGGCGGTGATCGGTGGGGCGGGCTCGCTGTGGGGAACACTCTTCGGCGGTATCGTGCTCGGAGTCTCGCAAAACATCGGCGCGCAGATCAATCCGCAAGGCTTTTTGATCGCCGGCCATGCGGTGTTCCTGTTGATTTTGTTTACGAGGCTCCACAGCGGTTGGTCCGGCTTGATCGGAAGCATCCGGATGCTCGCGAGGCGTTCGGTATGAACCAAGAAACTATGATCAGAGTCGAACGCTGGACGCGTCTATCGATCGCTTCGAGCGCGCTTGGTGCGACCTTGGTGGTCACATTGGCTTTCGGCCCGTTGTTCCTGAGTGCCAATAGCATCGACAAGCTGACAACCCTCTTCATCTACGTCATCCTGGCGGTGACGTGGAACGCGCTTGCCGGCTATGGGGGCTTGGTCTCGGTCGGCCAACAAGCCTTCTTCGGGCTCGGAGCCTATGCCGCGGTCCGCCTTGCTGCCGCCGGGATCAATGTCTATTTTTCGCTGGTCTTCGCTGCCTTGCTCGTTGGTCTCGTTTCGCTGCCGATTTCAAGTTTTATGCTGCGTCTGCGGGCCGGCGAATTCGCCATCGGGATGTGGGTCGTCGCCGAACTCGCGCATCTTCTTGTCAATCTCGATTGGCTCGTCCAGGGCGAGACCGGCACCTCGCTGATTCAGCTGAATGCCTATGCTGCAGAAACGCGGCATGCGGTCACTTATTGGATGGCGCTCGGGGCCATGCTGGCACTGATCTTGGTTTTGTTCGCGCTTTTGCGCAGCCGGATGGGTGCCGCAATCCAGGCCATCAGGGATAATGAAGAGGCCGCCGACTCGGTTGGCGTAAAGGTGCTCGCTACCAAACGGATCCTATACGTGATCGCTGCGATGGGGGCAGCGGTTGCCGGCGCACTTTGGCTCGCAACGGCGATCACCTTTCAGCCTAAGACCTATTTCGGCGTGCAATGGACCGCCTACATGATCTTCATGGTGTTGGTCGGCGGGCTTGGTACATTCGAGGGTGCGATCCTGGGGGCTGTCATTTTCTTCGTGATCGAGGCCGCGTTCGGCGCGACTGGCGTCTGGTATCTGGTTGGTCTTGGTGCGACGGCTCTTGTTTTCGCGCTGTTTCTGCCGCGTGGCATTTGGGGAATGCTGGAAGATCGCTTCGCGCTTCAGCTGCTTCCCGTCGGTTATCGTCTAAGAATTCTGGGTTCCACTCCGGTCTCTCCGACTCCTTCGAAGGCCGAGGTGACAAAGCGAGAGGCTGCTTAAAATCTTTGCCGCTGTGGCCAGTCAGGCAACGGCCTGCCGAGATCGGTGACACTTTATCTGCTTCGCGTGAAGATGATCCAGGCGCGAACGCGCAAGAACCGGGAGGAAAGTCGGATGAAAATCCAAGCGGCGGTGACCCGCGCGAAAGCCGCTCCGATGTCGCTCGAGACTGTCGATCTTGAAGATCCCCGCAGCGACGAAATTCTCGTCCGCCTCGTCGCAACCGGGATCTGCCACACGGACCTGGCGATGCGTGACCAAGCCTACCCGGTTCCTCAGCCGATCGTGTTGGGACACGAAGGAGCTGGCATTGTCGAGCGTGTCGGCGGAACCGTTAGCAAGGTTAAACCGGGCGACCGGGTCGTCATGACCTTCAACTCCTGTGGACATTGTCCGAGCTGTCAGGATCATCTGCCGAGCTATTGCTACGACTTCTTCGGCTATAATTTTGCCGGCAATCGCCCGGACGGCACGAGCCCGATCTCCAAGGATGGCGAAACGATCCACGGCAATTTTTTTGGCCAATCCTCTTTCGCGACGTATTCGCTCTGCCACGAACGGAACGTCGTCAAAGTACAAGACGACGTTCCGCTGGAGCTTCTCGGCCCGCTCGCATGCGGAATTCAGACCGGCGCAGGCGCGGTCATCAACGCACTCGATATCGACATGGGCCAATCGCTTGCCGTGTTCGGCACCGGCTCCGTCGGGCTCAGCGCCGTCATGGCGGCTCGCTTGGTCGGGGCAGCAACTATCATTGCGATCGACGTGGTCGATGCGCGCCTCAAAATGGCGCGAGAGCTGGGCGCCACACATAGCATCAATCCGAAGAACCAAGATCCTGTCGAAGAGATCCGAAAGATCACGGGCGCCGGCGTCGATTTCACCTTCGAAACGACCGGCATCATGAAAGTCCTTCGGCAGGCGATCGATGCTTTAGCGCCGCGCGGGACTTGCGGCTTCGTGGGTGCTTCTCCGGTCGGATCCGAGGTTGCCGTCGATGTATTGAACATCATGACCGCGGGCCGCAAGATTCGCGGAATCGTCGAGGGGGAAAGCAACCCCGACGTTTTCATCCCGCGGATGATCGAGCTCTACAAGCAGGGCCGTTTTCCGTTCGACCGGCTCATTACTTTCTATTCCTTCGACAAAATCAACGACGCGATCCACGATTCGGAAACCGGCAAGACGATCAAACCCGTCGTGCGCTTCGTCGATTGATCGTCCGCGATCAGGCAAATTCGTCAGGACCAGGAACGGTCCGCAGCACAGGGAGGTTCGCATGGATGTCGGGTTTATCGTTGACGGCGCGCCGGCCGACGCCGAGGGCGGCGCGGTCTTTGAACGCAAGGATCCTGTGACGGGCAAAGTCGCGACGCGGGCTGCGGCTGCGACACTTGCCGATGTCGAAAAGGTCGTCGACTCGGCCGCGAAGGCCTTCCCGTCATGGTCGGAGACGGGCCCCGGTGCGCGGCGGGCGCTGCTGCTCAAAGCAGCCGACCTGATGGAGAGCCGCACCGGCGATTTCATCAAGCTCATGCTCGAGGAAACCGGCGCCACGGCGCCGTGGGCGGGCTTCAACGTGCATCTCGCGGCCTCAATTTTGCGCGAAGCTGCAGCCCTGACGACGCAGATTACCGGCGAAGTGATTCCGTCCGACAAGCCCGGCATCCTTTCGATGGCTATCCGCCAGCCAGTGGGCGTCGTTCTCGGGATCGCGCCGTGGAATGCCCCAGTCATTCTCGGGACGCGGGCGATCGCTGCGCCGCTCGCCTGCGGCAATACAGTCATTTTCAGGACGTCGGAAGCTTGCCCCGCGACGCATCATTTGATCGGGCGTATTCTCAACGACGCCGGCTTTCCCAAAGGCGTCGTCAACGTCATCTCCAATGCCCCGGCCGACGCGCCAAAAATCGTCGAAGCCCTGATCGCGCACCCTGCCGTCCGGCGGGTCAACTTCACCGGATCGACGAAAGTCGGCAAGATCATCGCCAAGCTGGCCGCCGATCACCTCAAGCCGGTTCTCCTCGAGCTCGGCGGCAAGGCGCCTCTCATCGTGCTCGATGATGCCGATTTGGATCAGGCCGTGGATGCCGCCGCGTTCGGCGCTTTCTTGAACCAAGGCCAAATCTGCATGTCGACCGAGCGCTTCGTCGTCGACGAGGCGGTCGCTGATGCATTTGTTGCGAAATTCGCCGCTAAGGCTTCGAAACTGCCGGCGGGCGATCCGCGTGAACATGTCGTTCTCGGCTCCCTCGTCGATCTCGCAGCGGCCGAGCGTATGGACGTCTTGATCGCCGACGCGGTTGCGAAAGGCGCAATCGTCGTCGCCGGCGGGAAGCGAAAGGGTAGTATCGTGGATGCGACGATCCTCGATCGCGTCACGCCCGCGATGCGGATTTATAAAGAGGAATCTTTTGGCCCGGTGAAATCGGTCGTCCGCGTCAAAGGAGTCGAAGAAGCGATCCGCGTCGCCAATGACACCGACTATGGGCTTGCCTCGGCCGTCTTCGGTCGCGATATCAAGCGCGCTCTCGCTGTGGCAAAACGCGTCGAAACCGGCATTTGTCATATCAACGGTCCAACCGTTGCCGACGAGGCGCAAATGCCCTTTGGCGGCGTCAAAGCAAGCGGCTATGGCCGGTTCGGCGGCAAGGCCGTCATCAACGAATTCACCGATTTGCGCTGGATCACGATCGAGGGGCCGCAGCAATATCCGTTCTAAACGGATACGATTGGGTTAAAGCAACAATCCACCTCCGCCCGCCGCCGCGACAGGATGACTGCAGCGGGCGGAGGGCATTTCATCGGATTGCGGCGGCGCAAAAGCTTCGCTACGGGCGATCACCAGCAATTTTCGATCGTTGGCCGAAGGCTGCGACGGGCTAATTCAATTCGTCATTTGAATGATGTCGCGAACTTTCGGGTAGGTTTCATTGGCCCAGCGCTTGCCGCTGAAGACCCCGTAATGTCCGACGCCCGTCTGCACGTGGTGGGATTTCATATATTGTCGAAGGCCGGAACACAGGTCCTGCGCGGCGAGCGTCTGGCCGAGACCGCATATGTCGTCGCGTTCACCTTCGACGGTGAAGAGCGCCGTACGCCGGATCGCCTTGGGATTGACGAGGCGGCCGTTCACCTTGAATTGCCCGCGCGCCAGGGCGAATTCTTGGAAGACCTGTTGCACGGTTTCGAGATAGAACTCGGCCGGCAGGTCCATGACCGCGAAATATTCCTCATAAAATGTTTGCAGGACCTGATATTTCGACTGATCTTCTTCGGCCAGGGCCTTGGCCATGTCTTTGAAAGACCGCAGATGGCGTTCCAAATTCATGCTCACGAAGGCGGTCAATTGCATGAATCCGGGATAGACACGCCGGCGCGCGCCCTTGTAGCAAAGAGGCACTTTAGAGGTCAGCACCTGCTCGAACCAGGAAATCGGATTCTGGGTAGCGAGGTCGTTGACCTTCGTCGGGTTTAGGCGCGTGTCGATCGGACCCGCCATGAGCGTCATGCTGCGCGGCTGCGCTTCATCGCCGTCTTCTGCCATCAATGCGACGGCGGCGAGGACGGGAACGCAAGGCTGACACACCGCGAGCACATGTGATCCGGGGCCGAGGACCCGCAGAAACTCGATCACATGATCGACATAGGCGGAAAGATCGAACGGGCCTTTTGCCAGAGGGATATCGCGGACATTGTGCCAATCCGTTATGTAGACGTCGTTATCGGGCAACAGCGCTTGCACGGTCGAGCGCAGCAAAGTAGCGAAATGCCCCGACAGCGGTGCGACCACCAAGACGCGCGGTTGTTGCGCCTCGACGTCCTTCTTGAAGCGAAGCAGCGTGCAAAACGGCGTCGCGTAGGTTGCCTCCTCGCTCACCCGCACGGAGCGGCCGCTGACGCAGATGGCGTCGATCCGGAAAGGCTGGCGCACATAAGTGATGTTGAGGCCGGCAAAAGTCTCCAAATTTCCCGCGAGTTTGTGAAACGGCCACGTGTGATGCGCGTTCGCGCGCGGCAGACGCAGCAAGGCTCCGGCCGTTGCCGCGAGGGGCCGCAGCAGATCGAGCAAATTCGCCTGCGCCTCGTAGGCTTGATACAACATGGGCGCACCTGGACATCGCGGATTGGGTCTTCGTTTCAAATCGGCATGCAACATGCTTGCCATGGAGGCGGTTATTCATGGACGACCCAGGCTTTGACGAGAGCAAGTCCCGCAGCAAGCGGATCGGCGTGCCGCACTTGGCGATTTGGCGCGCCGATTCAAAAAGCTGGACCATGTTCTCATCGGAAGAGCGGACCCACTTTTCTGGAACATGATCTAGCGGCCGGCAGACTCAGTTGATCGGACTGCAGAGGGAAGACCCAAAAACAGACTTTGCAGGGAGCAGAACATGACAGACGCCATACTCACGATCAGCAGCAAGAACTATTCGTCATGGTCGCTTCGCGGCTGGCTGCTGACCAAGTTCTCCGGGCTCGCGTTCACGGAAAAAGTCATTCCGCCGGACGATCCCGCAATGCGCGCCGAACTGCTCCTCCAGTCTTCCTCGTTTCTCGTGCCTTGCCTGACCCACGACGAGCTCGACGTGTGGGATACGCTGGCAATCGGCGAATATCTGAACGAGATCCGGCCGGAAGCGCACTTGCTCCCGGCTGATCGCGGCAAGCGGGCGCGATGCCGTTCGATCAGCGCCGAGATGCATTCGGGTTTTGGCCCCATGCGTTCTGCGCTGCCGATGAACTTGAAAGGCGATTTCCCCAGTTTCAAGGTCTGGGCGCGCGCCCAGGCCGACATCGATCGCATTTGCACGATCTGGCACGATTTTCTCGACGCTTATGGCGGTCCATTTCTTCTGGGCGAACGCTCGATGGCCGACGCAATGTATGCGCCCGTCGTCACGCGGTTTCTCACCTATCATGTCAAGTTGGATGCGACTTGTGCTGCCTATTGCAGAACGATCATGGCCTTGCCCGAGATGATCGAATGGGTTGACGAAGCCAAGCTCGAGCCCGAAGACGTCGACGAACTCGAGGTCGAATTTTAAGCGCTGTGCCGCAGCAACGGCCATAGCATTCGGCACTTTGCCTGTCTGCTGAGCAGAAGCGGACAACTGCCACTCTCTATTTTTTGAGCTTTAGGCGAAACACCAAGCGACATATCATTGGCTTGTTTCTCGCTTCGCTCGAAAGATAGAGCACTTTGCGCTGCGCTGCCGCAAGTGATGTTTTGGCAGGAGGGACGATGACGGACATCTCGACTCTGGAAAAACCCGTCGACACTTCATTCTCGCATGTCAAGCCGGGCGATACGGACTTTGTTTCAGGTGGCCTTCGCGATTTCTTCCTTTACAGAGATCTCGGCATCGCGAAAGCGACCGGCGGCAAGGTCATTGCGCAACTCGTCAAAGCAAACGAGCCGCCGACCGACGGCACAGGCTGGCATCGCCACGTTGCCGACTTCCACATCGTGATCATGCTCAAGGGCTGGGCCCGCTTCATGTACGAGGACAAGGTGACGTTGGTCGCGGCCGGCGATTGCGTGCATCAGCGGCCGGGTATCGTCCATTATCTCTTCGATTATTCGCCGGACATGGAGTATTTGGAAATTGCCGGGCCGGCCGATTTCCAGACGGTCGAGATGCCGGGGCCGTGCGCAGTGCCGCCCGTCACGCCTTGGAGCTGACGGGCGCAAAGGGCGTTTGCGCGGCGTAGTGCGCAAACCCACTCTCTATGGGCGTGGGTCGCTCCACCATCGCGGCCGTGCCTCTGTCGGGCCGATTTCGTCGTTTGTGACAATGCGCGAGACCAGCCGGCCATTCTCGAGGATACATTTAAAAATAATATTAGGTGCTCTGTTATTGCCGCGCTGGGTTGAACCGGCGTTGATCGCTCCGATCTCTTGAGGGTACAAGGTTGGAGGGCATCAGAATGCAACCCGCACAGAAATGTTTTTTAGCGACTGCAGCAGCCTGCCTGTCCGGCATCGTCCTGGCGGCCCCGTCATTGGCACAGTCTGGCGCGAGCGCGTGCCCGGGTTTTTACCTCTATCACGGCTATTATTACCCAACTCAGGGTAACTACGGCTCCTATCAGGGTCCCGACGGAACCTATGACAGTTTATCCGATTTTGTCAGTGCCATCCGCGGCAGACCATGCGACATGGAGTGCACGCGCAGAGCCCAGGAGCGCTGGCTGCGCTACTATCGCGAACAAGCCTATCAATGTGGTCACTCCCGTCAGCATGACCACCCTCACAAGTTAATGTAGGGCGTCACAAAGGTGCAGCCGCGTCAGGCACATGGCGCGGTTCGGATTCCAAGCATGCCGGCAATGTGACATCGGTCGGTCATCGCTGAGCATCGGCTGATGCCGGCGCATAGCGACAGGTGGGTTAGGCTTGCGCTGCGGCCTTTGCCGGCACCTGCGCTTCGGCTGGTTCAAAGGCCGCCGCGACCGCATCCTCGACACGTTCCAGCCAGATGAATTCGAGGCGGGTGCGGGCTTCCTCGGGAATATCCTCATAGTCGCGGCGGTTGCGCGCCGGCAGCATCACGCGGGTTAATCCGGCGCGCGCGGCGGCGGCGACTTTTTCCTTGATGCCGCCGACCGGCAGGACAAGGCCGCGCAGGCTGATTTCGCCGGTCATCGCCGTATCGTTGCGCACCGTGCGGCCGCTCAGTATGGAGGCGAGCGCGATGAACATCGCGACCCCGGCGCTCGGACCATCTTTCGGCGTCGCACCGGCCGGCACATGGACATGGATGTCGTTCTTTTCGAAAAGCGCAGGATCGATGCCGAGCACGCTCGCTTGGTTCTTGACCAGGCTCAGCGCCGCTTGTGCGCTCTCGCGCATGACTTCGCCGAGCTGACCGGTGAGAATGAGCTTGCCATGGCCGGGCGCGCGCGCCGCCTCGATGAACAAGATGTCGCCACCGACCGGGGTCCAGGCGAGACCGGTTGCGACGCCCGGCACGCTGACACGCATCGCGACCTCGTCCTCGAAACGGGGCGGGCCGAGCAGGTCGGCAAGGTCGCCTTCGCGGATATGGACACGGTCCGTATTGCCCTCGGCTATGCCGACCGCGATATGGCGCAGCGCGCGGCCGATCTCGCGCTCGAGGCTGCGCACGCCGGCTTCGCGCGTATAGCCGCGGATGATGGTGGCAAGCGCGGCGTCGTCGACCTCGACCTGATCGGCGGTCAGGCCATTGGCCTCGAGCTGTCGCCGCACCAGATAGCGGCGTGCGATCTGCAGCTTCTCGCTGTCGGTATAGCCGGCGAGGCTGATGATCTCCATGCGGTCGCGCAAGGGCCCGGGAATCGTGTCGAGCATATTGGCCGTGGCGATGAACACCACGCGCGATAGATCGAACGGCACCGCAAGATAATTATCCCGGAAGGTGGAATTCTGCTCGGGATCGAGAACTTCCAGCATGGCGGAGGAGGGATCGCCATGCATGCTCGCCCCCAATTTATCGATCTCGTCCAGCATCATGACGCAATTGCGCGTGCCGGCCTTGCGGATTCCCTGGATGATGTTGCCCGGCAGAGCGCCGACATAGGTGCGCCTATGGCCGCGGATCTCCGCCTCGTCATGCACGCCGCCGAGGCTGACGCGGACGAATTTGCGGCCCATGGCGCGGGCGATCGATTGCCCAAGCGAGGTCTTGCCGACGCCGGGCGGTCCGACGAAACACAGGATCGGGGCTTTGCCCTGGGGTGCCAGTTTGCGCACGGCGAGATATTCGACGATGCGCTGCTTGATCTTCTCGAGGCCAAAATGGTCTTCGTCGAG
Source organism: Beijerinckiaceae bacterium (assembly GCA_052148755.1). GTDB lineage: Bacteria > Pseudomonadota > Alphaproteobacteria > Rhizobiales > Beijerinckiaceae > Methylovirgula. The sequence goes on from JBKQHN010000185.1 coordinate 24,902, forward strand.
AATGCGGCGCGCTTCGGTGATGTTGATCTCCGATTCGTCCGGCAGTTTCCATGGCAGTTCGATCAGCCAATCGAGATAGGCGCGGATCATGCCATATTCGGCCGAGGCGTCGGGCATGCGCTGCAGCCGGTTGAGTTCCTTGCGCGCTGCTTGATCGACTTCGGATGGCATTTCCGCCTTGGCGATCGCAGCCGTCAGGTCCGCGATCTCCTGCGTCTTGGCATCGCCTTCGCCCAATTGGCGCTGGATCGACGCCATCTGCTCGCGCAGCAATATTTCGCGCTGACGTTCGTCGAGTGAAGCCTTGGTCTGGCGGCCGATCTCTTGCGACAGCCGCAGTATTTCGAGGCGCTGGGAAAGCAGGCGGGCGACTTTGTCCATCCGCGCAACAAGGTCGACCGTCTCGAGGATGTCCTGCTTTTCGTCCGGGGTGGCATCCATGTACGAGGCGACGAGGTCGCTCAAAGCCGCCGGTGAATCGGCATTGTTCACGGCCGCCAAGAGTTCCGGCGGCGCCTGCGGCAGAAGTTGCAGCCCTTCATTGGCGAGGCGCTGGAGGTTGACGAAGCGTGCCTCGATTTCGGCTGTGCGCAGGCTCGATTCTTCGATCAACCGCACCTTGGCCACGAGGAAGGGGTGTTCCCTGACGAACTCTTCGACATAGAAACGCTGTTCACCCTGGCAGACCAGATGATGCTGGCCATCCGGTCCGGTGACGAAGCGCAGAATATTGCTGACGACGCCCATCCGGTGCAGGTTCGTCGGCGTGGCCTCGTCCGCGTTGGCATCGCGCTGCTTGAGGATGCCGATCGGGCGGCCTTGCCGCACTGCCTGCTGGGCTGCCGCGATCGAGGCCGGCCGACCGACGGTGACGGGCATGACGACGCCGGGGAAGAGAACGAAATTGCGCACCGGCACGATGATCAGTGCGTCCGCCGGCAGTTCGACGATGTGCGGGCCGGCAACGGCGCCCGCTGCGGGGCCTTCAGCGGCAAAGGAGGGGCGGGGAAGGCGAAACATGGGAACATCCCTTGATCAAACGAGCTTGTGCAAAATCACGACGAGGCAGCCGTTGACGACCGAAGGCCGCGCGACCTCGTAACGTCCGGGCGGCAGGGCGAGCTGCCGTTCGAACCGCCCTTGCGGAAGCTCGAGCCGGTGGATCACGGCGGTTCTAAGCTCGGCGGGCAGGACGCGCTCCCCGGCGATGAGCAGCGTGTCGTTGTTGATCGTGACCTTGATCCGTTCGGGATCGACCCCCGGGAGCGCCGCCAGGACCAACAATTCCCGATCGGTTTCGAGCACGTCGACGGGCGGCTCCCAACTCGGTCCTTGGACACGGCTCGCAGCCGGGCGAAAGGTTTGCCGACGCAAGCGTTCCGCCCGAGCCAGCATCTCGACGGCGTCGAACCACATCCAGGCTCGCGGATCTGAAGTGTTCATGCCTCATCCTTCGTTGCAGGCTGGGAGAAACTGTTAGCGAACATAAGTAGTCACCTCCGGACCGACAAACGAGAGTCCAAAGGCGGCATTTTGTCACCCGCCCGATCGCTCCTCGAGAGTTACTTAATATGTTAATAAGCTGCGTCGGGCTCAATAGTCATTTGATTTTATGCGTAAATTCCTGCTGCGCAGGACCGGCCACGATCGGTTCGGACGAAGAAACATCGATTTTGCGGATTGACATTGCTCTCGATCAACGGATTGGAGAATACATCCCAAATATTATTGAGCTATTCCCGGCGCGAGACAACAGGTCGACCACAAAGATGGAAACGCAAAAAAATGGGTAGGATTGTCCTCGCCGCGAAAATCACGCATGTCCCCTCGATTTTGATCTCCGAGCGGGAGGGACCCCTCAAAGGGCAGCGCGACGATGCCATTCGCGCCTTGAAGGAACTCGGCAAGCGCGCCCGCGACCGCCGCGCCGACACGTTTCTCGTTTTCGATACGCATTGGATTTCGAACTTCGGCTGCCACATGAATGCCAATGCCAGGCACAAAGGCGTCTACACGTCGCATGAGGCCCCGCACATGATCCAGAACATGGCTTATGACCTGCCGGGCAATCCTGTGCTCGCCGATGCCATCGCTGTCGAAGCGAAGAAAAGCGGGCTCGAAGTCCTCGCCCACAAAATCCCGACACTGCCGCTCGAATATGGGACCATAGTGCCCATGCACTACATGAATACCGATGGCGCGCTCAACGTGCTCTCCGTCGCCGCGCCGATCTTTGCCTCGTGCGAGGAGAACCGCACGTTCGGCATGGCAGCGCGCCGGGCGATCGAAGCCTTGCCTTTCAATGTCGCGGTGCTCGCCAGCGGGTCCTTGTCGCATAAGCTCGTGAGCAATGCGGAGGTCGGCGATAGTCAATGGAATGTCGTCGGCAGCGAATTCAACCGCCAGATGGATCTGCGTGTGATCGATCTGTGGCGCCAGCGCCGTTATGCCGAGTTCTGCAGGATGCTTCCCGAATATTCGGTCAAGTGCAGCGGCGAGGCCCTCATGGCCGATACGCACATGCTGTTCGGCCTGCTCGGCTGGGACAAATATGATGGCGAAGCCGAAGAATTGAGCGGCTATTTTCCGTCCAGCGGTTCGGGACAGATCAACGTCGAGTTTCATCTTTCCGAGTGAGTCGCCACGCAAGACCAGAGCGGGATGAGGAAAAGTGGGAACCGGTTTTCCGGCGCAATCAAGTTCACGCAGATTGCGTAGACTTATCTGCGCATCCCGCTCTAATTTATTGGAATCGATCACGATGATTTTGGATTGTTTGAATCCAAAATCATCGTGATCTAAGTGCGCCTGTTGACGATCCGCTTGCCACTGCTCTCATGGCTGCCCCCGGGCTGTGATCCGGGGGCGGCCAGGACTTGCAATCGCTTCGTTTCTCTTGCGTTTCTCCTAACGCGACAAGCGCTGCTGAGCCCTCAGCGTGCAATTCATGCCGCATGGAGTGCCCTCGATAGCCCTGGTGTAATCGGACAGAGACTCAAAGGTTCCGTCCGGTCCCTGATAATTGCTGTAATGCCGGTCTTGCGACACGGCGTATGGATCTGGGCGCATCTCAGGCGCCGGACCTGCGATGGATTGAACCGCCGTGGCAGTGCCGAACAAGCACGCTGCGACCGCGACAAGCGTAAGTTTGAGCGGGGATTGCATTTTCGAAGCCCTTCAACTGAGTGTTTCCGGCGCCCGAAAAATCGGGTCGGATAACATCAATTCAATCAGATTGATAGGCAGGGGGTTTCCTAATATTACATTTATGTGAAGATCGTCTAGGCTATACTTCAAGAAAAAGCACAAGCATTGCGATGTCCACGGGTGAGAACCACCCGTTAGCATCACAATACCAAGTAGCAATCTGTTGATCGTAAGGGCGTCGCACTAACGCGTATTCCGATCGGATGGAATCAGCCGATCGATCAAGAATACGCGCCAATTCAAAAAGTTGGAGCATGTCCTTGTCGGAAAAGTGGAGCCACTTTTCCGGGACATGCTCTAACGCGACCAGCGTTGCTGAGCCCTTTGCGTGCAATCGATGCCGCATGGAGTGCCCTCGAGGTCCCTGATGAAGTCGCGCGGCGAATCATAGGACCCGTCCGGTGCCTGGTAATTGCTGTAATGCCGGTCCTGCGACACGGCATATGAATCAGCCCGCACGGCAGGGCCTGATTGCGCCATGGATTGAACCGCCGTGGCAGTGCCGAGAAGGCACGCTGCAGCTGCCACCAGGGTAAGTTTGAGTGGGGATTGCATGGTTTGAAGTCCTCTAATCCGAGTAGCCCACGCCCGAGAGATCGGGCTGGTATACATCGGTTCAACCGCCTGAGGACACGCGGGTTTCCTAATATTACTTTAATACGGCAACCTCCATCTTTCGACGACATTATTTGTTGGCACTACAAACTCACTTCGATCAGAGGTACTAAGCTATGTCCAAGCGAATGCCGGCAAAAGTCGTTTTGGCTGCTGTCGTAATTGCCGGAGGCCTGCCGCAGCCGCTGGCCGCTGCCTCCGCGCAATGGAGGTATCATCCGGAGGCCTCTTGGCAGCCCGCTCCTGTTCAAGTGCTGACGGGCCAACAGCTTCGAGCCCTGCATCCGGTGACCCAAGGAGGAACGACCGGTGGGACGGTAAATCCGGCCATAAACGGTGATCATCAGCATCACGGCTACAATGGTGGGTAGACCATTGATTTTGCTAGATGTTCTATAGAATCCAAATTTACCGGAATCCGGCGGCACGGGAGTGCCTTCGGGAGCAGGCGTGTATGGCCTGAGTGTGGCGTCTCGGCCACAATTGCGGAAATATTTATTCCATCAAGCTGTCTACGACAAGATATAGCTTGTTCGAATGCAGACGCTGTCTCACCATGCTCCGCAGGTGCCGATGGAGGCCTGGGCGTTAATGATACCAGGCATTCCAAGTCGTCGATTGACGGGATTCGGCAGACATTTTTTAGCGGGGCATTTCGGATGAAAAAGATGGTTCTATGCGCGGCGTTCTGCGCTGCATCCTTGTTGGCCAGTGCGAGTGGCGCTCTGGCTGCCGATTTGGCGCCCGCGATAACGAAAGGACCGCCACTCGTGGAGCCGGCGCCGATCGCATGTACTGGCGTGGAAGCTTTTATTCTGACCGACTGTCAGTTGGCCTGGTACGGCATCCGTGTTTACGGCGCAGTGGATATGGGCGGAGCCTATCAGACACATGGCGCGCCGTTCGATCCAAACTTCGTGACTGGAGCCTCCTATTTCCTTCAGAAGATGAACCGGCAGTCGATGTTTGGAGTTGCGCCGAGCGGATTGAGTCAATCGAATATTGGGATCAAGGGCGCCGAGCCGATTCCATTTACCCCCGGCTTGTCGTTCATATTCCAGCTCGAGGCCGGATTTGATCCTTACTCCTTGCGCTTTGCCAATTCGCCCGGTTCGGAGGTCTCGAACATCGGCGTGCCGGTGAACCAGCAGTCGACGAACGGCGATTCGAGCCGAGCAGGCCAGTTTTACAATGCTGTCGGCTTCCTCGGTGTGAGTTCGCCGACTTTTGGCACATTCACCGTCTTTCGGCAAAACTCCTTAACGAACGACGGTGTTCTTGCCTATGATCCGATGGCAGGCTCCTATGCCTTTTCGCCGATCGGCTTTTCGGGTGTTGTTGCCGGCGGCGGCGATACCGAAAACTCAAAATATAGCACTGCGCTGAAGTACAGGGTCTCGGTCGGCGATTTCCGGGCCGCGGCGCTTTACCAGTTCGGCGGCTACACTTTGAACAATGGATCAAACGGAGCTTGGGAAGGACAGGTCGGCGGCGATTTCCGCAATCTCGGGCCTGGTGTCCTCTCCGTCGATGCTATCGTCGATTACAACAAGGATGCGGTGAACCTCGCGCTTTCGGGGGCGGCCACCAATGCGGCCGGTCTTCCCACCGGGACCATGTTGCCGCAGACGATGACGGCGACCATCTCGAACAACACCAGCGTCATGGCGCTCGCTAAATATCAGGTCGGTCCACTCAAGCTCTATTTCGGTTACGAATGGATGCAATTCGCGCCGCCGAGCGATCCCCAGACAGCCTTTACCGATATCTCGGGCTATTTCGTCTGCGCAGGCTGCAATACTGCGACGGGGGGAACCAACATCAACAATACGGCCTACAGCGCTCCTGGAAACAAAGACAAGATTTTGCAAGTCGTCTGGGCCGGCGCCAAATACACGATCATCCCAAATCTAGATATCGTCGGCGCCTATTATCATTATGATCAGAATAATTTCGCTCTGAGCGCCGCCAATGTGGCCGCTTGCGCCGCATCTTCGACGAGCAAGAATTTTTGCCACGGCACGATGGACGCGCTCTCCGGCGTGATCGACTGGCAGTTTGCACCCAAGTGGGACACTTATATTGGCACCATGTTCTCCCAGATGAACGGCGGACTGGACAACGGTTACCTGGCGCGGAACAATCTTGCCACCACAGCGGGCCTGAGACTCCGCTTCTAGGCCGCGGTGACGATTTGAGATTTAGGGGATTCCCAAAAAAGAGCAAATTTGAGTCGAGGCTGATTTTTGGAGATCAGCCTCGAACTGCGACGAGCTTTGCGATGACCAATGCGAACGTTTGAAGGATTTGTTCCCGCTAGGAGAAGGGGCCAGCGGGTCCGCGAGCGGATAACCGACGCTTTCTCAACGCTCTCCTCGGGATCGTCCGCTCCGGGGGCTCCAGCGCGATGTTCCCGAACGGCTGTGGGATTACAAGACGATGGAGCGGCGCTGTTATTGATGGATCGAGATGGGCGTACTGATCTTGCGATGCATGAAAGCCCCCGTCTCGTCGCTTTCCGGCGTCTGCCGGCTAAAGCTATATCAAGATGGATATCGCTTATTGGCAAGAAAAACATTTGAGCATTGTCGTGACCGGAAAGCCGGAAATGCAGCCGAAAATTCCATTCGATATCGGTAGTGCGAGATACTCAACTGAAAAATAAGAAACTTTTTCGCGACACCGATTGAAATCCGCGTCATGACAAGTGTCGCATTTCCGCCACAGATCGCCAATTTCGTCCTCGTTTTATCAATCCATTATATTTATGGACTATACAAAATCTATAGACTGAAAGTACTGTAGCCGGAACCTGAAACGACAGGTTGAAGAGCGGCGATTCCAGGCATGGCCGTTCCCTTCAAATGGCAAGGCGCGTGGGCCATGCGCATCGCCGCCGCTGACCGAGGTCTAGGCCGACCGTATTTTTTGCATTGGGGGCAAGACGTGAAACATGAACAAGGTCCAGACCGCGGCGGAAGCGCGACGCGGAACCCATCGGTCGGCACGCTACGGCGTGTGACGAAGCTGCTCGGCGGCGCCGCCATTGCGCCGCTTATCCTCGCCGGAGTGGGTCTTTCTTCCGCGCAGGCGCAAAGCGCCTCTGACCCATCGCAACTCCAGGCCCAAATCGAGGCCCTGAAGGCCAAGAGCGAAAAGGACGCAGCCCAGCTTCGGGCGGAAATCAGTGCCCTGAAATCGCTGATTAAGACTTCGCAATCGCAGACAACGCAGCAAGTGAGGCAGGTTCAGCAGTTGCAGGCTTCCTATCCGCCGGCCACTCCCTACGAGCCGCCGTTCTTCGCCGATAAGAAAATCCATTTGAACGGAGTCACCATCACTCCGGGCGGCTATTTCGAAGCAGCGGGCATATGGCGCTCACGCAACGAGCAGGCCGACTTGGGTTCGAACTGGGCCAACATCCCAACGCTGAACAATCCGCTCGCGAATATGGACGAATTTCGCTTCACTGCGCGCGGGACCCGCGCTTCGCTCTTGGTCGAAGGCCAGCCCCATCCGTCGACGATCGTCTCGGGTTACGGCGAGCTCGACTTCCAAGGCGCCGCGCAAACCGCCGATTCGAACGAAAAGAATGCCTATAATCCGCGTATCCGCCAGCTCTGGGGCGCAGCGGATTGGAACGACTGGGGCCTGCATGTCGTCGCCGGCCAGACATTCTCGCTGACGACGTTATATGCCGCCGGACTTAAGCAGCTCAATGAAGCCACCCCGCCCGTGATCGACCAGCAATACCTTCCGGGCTTCGTCTGGAAGCGGCAGCCGGGCATTCGTTTGACCAAGGATTTCGGCTCTGTGTTCTGGGCCTCGATTGCGGTTGAAAATCCGCAGACCACTTTCGCAACGAAATGCGGCACGCTCAATGGTGGGGCGGCGAGCACGGACGCTCCGTCATTCCCCACAGGCGGCGGCATCTCATACCTGTCCTGTGCCTCGCCGGGCGGCTCCGGCTTCAACTCCGCGAACAACTATTCGATCAACCAGATTCCCGACATAGTGGGCAAAGTCGCGTTTGATCCTAAGATCGAGGGCCGGTCGGTCCATCTCGAAGGTTTCGGCATCTACCGGGATTTCTATGACCAAGTCGCATATGCCGCCCTGCCTGCCGGCAATTATACCAATTACAACGCGACCGGCTGGGGCGTCGGCGGCGGCCTCGTTGCGCAAGTCGTGCCCAAATTTCTCGATATTCAAGGCAACGTGCTGTATGGCCGCGGCATCGGCAGCTATGGCGCTGGCCAGTTGGGCGATGTGACGTTCAATCAAAACGGGTCGGAAGTGGGGATTCCGGAACTCATTTTCTCGGTCGGCGCCACCGCTCACGTGACGTCTGCTATCGACGTCTATGCCTTCTACGGCAGCGAAAGACAGAGCGCGCAATACTACGGAAGTGGCGCGACCGCCTATGGCATTGGCGTCCCGATCGCCAACAATACGGGCTGCTATACGGACAACGACGCGAGTTCGAGCTGTGCCGGCAATACGCAAGCCCTCTGGCAGATCACCGGCGGCGTCTGGGATAAGGTCTACCAGGGTGCGTTTGGCGAAGCCCGGGTCGGTGTCCAATACTCCTACACCAAGAAAGAGCTGTTCCCGGGCGCGGCTACCACGACCGCCCCGACTCTTTCGGCTTCGACCGATGAAAATGTGGTCCTGGTCAGCTTGCGCTATTACCCGTTCGCAGACTTTGCTCCGCCGCCGCCTCCCGTCGTCGCCAAATATTGAGTCTGGCAGTCTGGTCAGGCCCAAGTCTCGCAATGCTCAAGTCTTGGCGCACCGCAAAAACTGCGGTGCGCCACTCTCCGTCGATTTCGTTTTTAAAAGAAAGTTGCATTTTTGGCACAGAACCAAAACCTGGCGGCTTTGATTTCCGCCTCACTTAATGTAAAAACATATTATATATCAATAGCTTATATAATGACATTTGTGTGACATTGGAAATTTCCATGTCTAAATAACTCTGAAACCGTCGATTTGTCGAACGGCCTTACATCTGAAAAATCAAGGCAATTCCCAGAATCCTCTCTGCAGACCGAGGGGTCACTTCGATGCAACGCATGGCTCGTTTCATCTTTCTGTCATGCAGCCGTCACCCAACTCGAACTTTTTCAGGCTAATCCAGCCACGTACGGAACAGCACAGGTTGGCCATTCCTGGCATAGCCGTTCCGGCCGAATGCGCCGCTGCGCGTGGGGCAGGTCCTCGGGGCCTCGCCGCCATTTGCCGGATGGCTGGGTCAACCGACTTTAATTTCTTGGGGGCAACTCGTGACACATGTACAAAGTCTAGACCGCGACGGAAGTCAGACGCGGAACCACTCCGTCGGCACGGTCCGGCGCATGACGAAGCTCCTCGGCGGCGCCGCCATCGCGCCGCTTTTGCTCGTTGGAATGAGCCTCTCTTCGGCTCAGGCGCAGAGCACCAGCGATTCAGCGCAACTTCAGGCCGAGATCAACGCCCTGAAGGCGCAGATGAAGGCGCTGGAATCGAAAATGAAGACCACGCAAACGAAGCAGGCGCAGCAGGCGCAGCAGTTGCAGGCCTCCTATCCGCCGCCGGCGCCTTACGAGCCGCCGTTCTTCGCGGATAAGAAATTCCATATGGGCGCCATTACCATCACCCCCGGCGGCTTCCTCGCGGCGGAAGCGCTGTGGCGTCAGCACGACGTAGGCACCGACATCACCAGCCCGTCTTTCGGCTCTATTCCGTTCGACAACAGCCCGCTCTATCATATGGGCGAAACGCGCTTCACTGCCCGTCAGAGCCGTGTCTCGAGCTTGGTCGAAGGCGCAATTAATCCTTCGACGGTCGTCACGGCTTACGGCGAAGTCGACTTCTTGGGTGCGGCCAATACGGCGAACTCGAACGAGAGCAATTCCTATACTCCGCGCATCCGCGTCCTGTATTCGACGTTGGATATGAACGATGTGGGCTTCCACGTCCTGGCCGGCCAGAGCTGGTCGCTCGCGACCTTGCAGGGCGAAGGCATATCGCCGCGCAAAGAAGTCATCCCGGCGACGATCGACGCGCAGTACGTCGCGGGCTTCACCTGGGCGCGTCAGCCGGGCATCCGTTTGACGGAGAATTTCGGCAACGGCTTCTCGGTGGCGGTCTCGGCTGAACAGTCGCAGACGACCGGCTGCCCGTCGCTCCCAGGCGGCGCTGCTCCCGTCTTTCCGCCCGCTGCAGCGCCACCGGTTGTGGCAGGTCTTCCTGCTGGGATCAACGGGATCACCTGCAGCCAGCAGGGCAGCTCTCTGCTCGACGGGCTGACGACCTATTCGATCAACCAAATTCCGGATATCATCGGTAAGGTTGCCTGGGACCCGAACATCGCCGACCGCAAGGTCCATCTCGAAGCCATGGGCCTCTACAGCGATTTCTATGATCGGGTCGACACGACCGCCGGCAATACCCAGGTCAACAGGAATACCACGGGCTGGGGCCTCGGTGGCGGCTTGACCGCGCAGATCATGCCGCATTTCCTCGACCTCCAGGGCTCGGTCCTGTACGGCCGCGGTATCGGCCGCTATGGTTCGGGCCAGCTCAGCGACGTCGCCCTTGCTCCCGACGGCTCTCTGAACGGACTGCCGGAACTCATGTTCCTCGGTGGCGCCACGGTTCATGCGACACCTTGGCTTGATCTCTATGCCTATGGCGGCCAGGAGAGAATTACCAATCAGACGTTCTTAGGCGGCGTCGGCTACGCTAATCCGGCTGTCGACAACTCGGGTTGTGCGACCGAGACCACCGGCCTCATCACCGCGGCGTGTAAAGGTGCGACCAAGGACGTTTGGGAAGTCACCGGCGGCTTCTGGGACAAGATCTACTCGGGTGCCTACGGCTCGGTCCGTGCCGGCCTCCAGTATTCCTACATCAGGCGTGATTTGTTCCAGGGCACGGGTAGCTCTGCCGGACTGCCGGCTTTCGTCGGTACGCCGAGCACCACCGAAAACACGGTCATGGCCTCCTTCCGCTATTATCCGTTCGACAACCCAGCGCCGGCTCCGACTCCGGTCATCTCCAAATATTGAGACTGTCTAGCGGTTCCAGTCATGCTCAAGTCTCGGCGCGCCGTCTCCCGGCGCGCCGTTTTCGTTTGCGGGGAGCGGGGATTTCCGAGATTCCCATGGCCTGCGGAAATGTGTAATTATGTTTTTAGGCTGAGAAGCGCGGCTGATTTAGGCGACATGCGAGTTCGAATGCGGAATGTTGCATGCTAGCCACGTCCTTCTCCCGCTTGCGGGAGAAGGTGGCCCTCGCGTTAGCGAGGGTCGGATGAGGGGTGTTTCGAACTCAGACATGGTCCACGTCGCCTGAAACGCCGAGAGATTGGCCGGACCCTCATCCGCCTCATTTCATTCGGCGCCTTCTCCCGCACGCGGGAGAAGGACGCGCCCATCCCGGTCGGAGGATTTGCAGCAAGTGTCGGCGAGCCGTGATTCGATCCGCGTGCCTGTATTGCTCTTCGAAGACGATCCCGAAATGGCAAACGAGATCGTCCTCGAACTCGGCAAGTGTTGCTATGATGTGCGCACCGTCGACACGGCGGATGCGGGTCTCGAGGCGCTTGCCAGCCATCCTGCGGCGCTGCTGATCATGGACCGTCTTCTGCATGGCGAAGACAGCCTGCAGATAATCGACGATCTGCGTGGCAGAGGTATCAACGTTCCGATCCTCTTGATCAGCAGTTTGGCGTCCGTTGACGAACGCATCCACGGATTGAAGGCCGGCGGCGACGATTATCTCACGAAACCCTTCGCGGTCGGCGAACTGGCGGCCCGCGTCGAAGCTTTGCTGCGCCGCGCGGTCGATTCGCGCGTGACACATTTGCGCGTCGGCCCGCTCGAAATGGATCTGATCGAACGCAGCGCCCGGCGCGGTGAAAGAAGCCTTGAACTTTTGCCGCGCGAGTTCAAACTGCTTGAATATTTCATGCGGCGGCCGGAACAGACGATTACAAGAACCATGCTGCTCGAGGACGTGTGGCACTACCGCAATTCACCGCTGACCAATGTCGTCGACGTACACATCAGCAATTTGCGCCGCAAAGTGGACGCGCCGGGCGAGCCACACCTGATGGAAACTGTGCGTGGCCATGGGTTCCGTCTCCATGCGATGGAATGAGATCTTCAGATCATCGGCTTTTCGGCGCGCGATCTTTTTCGCCCTTGCGGTCGCAATCGCCAATGCGGCGGTGTTTGCCTTCGTCTATCTGGATATTTCCAACTGGGACGTGCAGCGTCTGAAGGATGTCCTGACGAGTGAGGTCGCAAGGGCGGCAGACATGCCGGCGGAAGGGCTTCGGCGAGATCTCGACCTGCGCCTCACCCAGGACCTGCGCCATGTCGATTATGCGGCGCTGTTTGATGCACAGGGAAAACTGGTCTACGGCAATATGAGCGAACTGCCGAACACCGTTCCGGTGGACGGCAAGGCTCATTATGTCGAAGTGCCTGGGCTCGCGGCTCCGGACGGTCGCGATGAGCCCGGCATCTTCGTCGCCGGGCCGATCCGCGGCGGCGGCATCTTGCTGCTCGGGCGCAGCCTCTACTCGGTCAATACGCTGCGCCGAACGGTTCTCACCTCGCTCGGCCTTGCCATCGTGCCGACTGTTATTTTGGTTTTCGTCATCGGCGTGTTCTTCAGCCTGCGTGCGATGCGGCGGCTCAAATCCATCCATCAAACGATCGATCACATCCTGGATGGCAATTTCCAGAGCCGCCTGCCGCTCGAGGGGCGCGCCGACGAGATTGACGACGTGAATGCCGCCGTCAACCGCATGCTCGACGAAATCCTCCGTCTGCTCAAACAAATCAAGGCCGTCGGCGACAATGTCGCGCATGATCTGCGCACCCCTCTCGCCATTGTGAGCGCGCGGCTCAACCGCGTCCTGGCCGAGGGTGATGCGGAGGAGCTGCAAAAAGCGGTCAGGCAATCGCTCGCAGATCTCGACAAAGCCATGACGACGGTCGCAGCGCTCTTGCGCATTTCCGAAATCGAAAACTGGAGCCGGCGCAGCGCGTTCAAAGATGTCGATGTCGCCGAGATATGCGCCGAGGTCAGCGAATTCTATGCCCCCCTTGCGGAGGCCAGATCGATCACGCTGACCGCCGAAGTCGCAAAGCCCGTTGTCATGTATGGCGATGCCGATCTCTTGCGAGAGGCGCTGATAAATCTGGTCGATAATGCAATCAAGTTCGCACCGAAAGGCGGCCTGGTGCAGATTGCGGCCAAGACGACCGAGCAGGGAGCCATCATCCGCGTGGCGGATAATGGGCCTGGAATCGCTGCCGAAGAACGCGAGAAAGTGGTGAAGCGTTTCTATCGCTCGCCCGTGGTCCGCAGCATTCCCGGCAACGGCCTCGGCTTGAGCATGGTGGCGACGATCGCCGAACTTCACGGCCTCAGCTTGTGTATCGGCGACAATCGGCCGGGTGCCTTGATCGAACTTCGGCCACGCGCCGACGCGAGATCACCGGCGTCTCTTGGCGGACAGGCGGCCGAAAACGCGTCGCCTCAGTAGCTGGCGTTGCCTGGACCTTCCGGATGCAAGGGCGAAGCGCCGAGGCCTTGGCGCCCTAGGGTGCCGGATCGGTCATAGAGCTGCCAATTCGCCCCGGGTGTCGACGGTTGCGAACAAAAGAAAAAGAACGGGCAGCTGTCGGCAGGCGGAGCAGCGGGCTTTGGCTGCCGGCTCTGGGCGCCGGCAAGGCCCGTTAGCGCGAACAGAAGCGCGGCAGCGACGCTGATCTTGGCCGAGATTTTGGCCGGACACGGGTCAAACATCGAAGGCTCCAGACCTTTGCCTATTCCTGTCGGAACATGTCACATCGGCGAGGGCTGTCAACATTGGAGCAGGTGCCTCAGCGTCCGGTCCAGATGGGCTTGCGCTTTTGCGCGAACGCCGCAAGTCCTTCCTTCGCATCCTCGGTCATCGCGACAAGCGCGATTTGGCCTTCCGTATAGGCAATAGCTTCGTCAAACGACATGGATGCGATTGCCCGCATCGCATATTTGCCGCGCCTGATTGCAGTCGGCGATTTGTCGACGACGCGGTCGATCAGCCACGCGACCTTGGCATCGAGTTCTGCGCTCGCAACGACATAGTTCACCAGGCCGGCGCTCTGCGCCATGGCGGCATCGAAAGGCTCGCCCGTGATGCACCATTCGTGCATCAATCGGCGCGGCACCAGCGTCTGCAGCAGGCTCAGGACCTGCATCGGAAAAACGCCGACCTTGACCTCCGGGAGACCAAATCGCGCCTTGTCCGCTGCAACGGCCATATCGACCATACATAATAAGCCGAGACCGCCGGCCATGCAGGCGCCGTTGACCCGCGCAATCGCGGGTTTCGTCGCATTTTGCGCAAGGCGCAACAGGTCGGCATACTCGCCGTTCGGTCGTGCCGGATCAAAGCCGAAGCTCTTGCCGGGCTGCAGATCGGCGCCGGCGCAAAAAGCCTCCTCGCCCGCTCCGGTTAAAACAATGACACGAACATCCGGATCGGCTTCCGCCAGCCGATAGCCCTCGGCGAGCCCTTCGATCACAGAGGCGTTGATCGCATTGCGCTTTTCAGGCCGATTGATCCGCATCCAAAAGGCAGGGCCAAGCCGTTCGTGCTGCACGTCGTCATTTGCCATCGTCTTGCCCGGTTTCACTCTGCCGCAACGGCAGAAGCCTCTATCTCCGCCACGATTTTATTCGTCGCGACCTGTTCGTTCTCGCCCACATGCACGATCGAAACAATGCCGGCGATCGGCGCCGTATGCACGTGCTCCATCTTCATCGCTTCGAGTGTCACGATCGGCTGGCCAAGCTCGACCCGGTCGCCCTGTTTCACGAACACGGCCACAACGCGCCCGCTCATCGCGGCGCGCAGTCGGCCGTCGCTTGCCGCAGCGCCGCCCTTCCTCGCGGCTTCGAGCGTGTGATCGCGAATGTGAAAAGATCGGCCGCGATATGAAAGAAACAAGTCGAGGCCGGCGCGCACATAAGTCGCTTTGTCGCGCAGATCTGCCGTCCGGAAGTACAAAATGTCTTGCGTGACCGCCTCGATCTCGAGTTCGAAGGTTTGGCCGTCGACGCGAGCTTCAAAGCAACCATTGCGCAGTCGCCGCAGCTCGAGTTTGACGTCGCTCCCCGCGCAGACAAAATGTACGGGTCGCGCAAAATCTGGAACCAAGCTGCGACCTGGGCGAAACTCATCCACGTTTTCTGTCACGTAGAGGGCGGTGGCGGCGATGATCTCGAGCGGCGGTTCAGCGTCGTCGGCGTGATGCAGCAAATCGCGCTTATGGGACTCGACGAATGCCGTGCTCGCCGCGCCAGCGGCAAACGTCTCGTGGTCGAGACAGCGCAAGAGAAAGCCGAGGTTTGTCTTTATGCCCAATGCCGCAGTTTCTTCGAGCCCGGTTGCGAGTTTACGGCGCGCCTCCTCGCGCGAGGCGCCATGGGCGATGATTTTCGCGATCATCGAATCGTAAAAAGGTGCGATCTCGGTGCCGCTTTCGAGCGCTGTGTCGACACGCAATCCTCTCGCCTGGCGCCAGAGCGCCACGCGGCCCGATTGCGGCAGAAAATCTTGTTCGGGATCTTCGGCGCACAACCGGACTTCTATGGCGTGACCGGAAAATACGACGTCTTCCTGGCGCAAGTGGAGCGGTTCGCCGCTCGCGATACGAAGTTGCAGCTCGACGAGATCGAGACCGGTGATGGCCTCGGTAACCGGGTGTTCGACCTGCAGTCTGGTGTTCATTTCCATAAAGAAAAAATCGCCCGCAGGATCGACCAGGAATTCGAGCGTTCCAGCACCTTCATAAGCGGTGGCTTTGATGGCGGCGACCGCCGCTGCCCCCATCCTTCGGCGCAGATCGGCCGAGACCACCGGCGATGGCGCTTCTTCGATCAGCTTCTGGTGGCGCCGCTGCACCGAGCAATCGCGTTCGCCGAGATGGATGGCATTGCCATAGCGGTCTCCGAAAACCTGGATCTCGATATGGCGCGGCGCTTTGATCGCGCGTTCGAGCAGCAGCGTTTGATCGCCGAAGGCATGCATGGCCTCGGAGCGGGCGGAATGGACGAGATCGAGAAATGAACTTGCGTCGTCAGCAAGCCGCATGCCGCGCCCACCGCCGCCGGCGCTGGCCTTGATCATGATCGGAAAACCTAGGCGTTCCGCCTCGGCGCAAAATCGCGCGTCACTCTGCTCTTCGCCCTGGTAGCCCGGCACGCAGGGCACGCCGGCACTCTGCATGATCGCCTTGGCTTTGGCCTTGTCGCCCATGGCCCGGATCGCATCCGGCGACGGGCCGATGAAGATGAGGCCGGCCTCGGCGCAAGCAGCAGCAAATTGCGCATTTTCGGCCAAGAACCCATAGCCGGGGTGGATCGCGTCGGCGCCGGTCTCTTTCGCCGCTGCGACAATCGCGTCGATCCGCAGATAAGACCGCGCCGGCATGGCGCCGCCGATAAAGCAGGCTTCGTCTGCCGCGCGCACATGCATGGCCTCGGCATCGGCGTCCGAAAAGACGGCGACCGTCCTATAGCCGAGCCTTTGCGCCGTCTTGATGATGCGCAGCGCGATTTCGCCCCGATTGGCGATCAGGATTTTGCGAAACGGCGTTGTCTTCATGGCAGGTTCGTCCGAACGAGGCTCACGGTCGCGCGACCGAGAATTGCATTTTTTGCGGGGTGCGCAGATCGGCCTCGCGGCAGATCGCAAGAATCTCGGCGAGGAGGGGGCGCGTGTCGCGCGGATCGATGACGCCGTCATCAAGCAGGCGCGCGCTCGTCGTGAAGACGTCCATTTGGCTCTCGAAGAGATTGATGATTTGTGCCTTGAGCTTGTCGAGCCCGGCGGATTCGATCGGCTGGCCGCGCCGTTGCGCTGCGGCTTCAGTGACGATCGCCATGGTCTCGGCGGCTTGTTCCGCCCCCATCACGGCGGTCTTGGCGTTCGGCCAGGAATAGCAAAAGCGCGGATGAAAGCCGCGGCCGCACATCCCATAATTGCCGGCGCCAAATGAAGCACCGCAATAGATGGTGATCTGCGGTACGCTGGCATTGGTCACGGCTTGGATCATTTTGGAGCCGTGCTTGATCATTCCGGCCTCTTCATAGGCGCGGCCGACCATATAGCCCGTCGTATTGTTGAGATAAAGGAGCGGCGTTTGCGATTGGCAGCAGGCTTGAATGAAATGCGTCGCCTTGTTGGCGCCGGCCGGGTCGAGCGGACCATTGTTGGTGATGATGCCGATCGCATAGCCTTCGATGGCGGCGTGTCCGCAGACCGTCGCGCTGCCGTAACCTTCCGCGAATTCGAGAAAATCAGAATCGTCGACGATGCGAGCGACAACCTCTCGCATGTCGACCGGCCGCTTGTAGTCGGCCGGCACAATGCCGAGCAGATCTTCCGCGTCATAGCGCGGCGGCCTGAAAACCCGCGGCGCCTCATTCGGCATGGTCTTGTTCCAGTCGAGCTTGGAGATTATGTCGCGGGCGATGCGCAAGGCGTCCCTGTCGTCCTCGGCAAGATAATCGCCGAGGCCGGAGACGCGCGTATGCATGTCTGCGCCGCCGAGCTCTTCTTCAGTGGCGATCTCGCCCGTCGCCGCCTTGAGCAGGGGAGGCCCGGCGAGAAAGGCGCGCGTGCGTCCGCGCACCATGACGATATAATCGGAAAGCCCGGTCTGATAGGCACCGCCCGCGGTTGACGATCCATGTGTTACCGTCACGACGGGGAGGCCGGCGGCGGACAGGCGCGCAAGATTACGAAACAGACCGCCGCCGTGAACGAAATGTTCAACGCGGTAGCGCAGCAGATTGGCACCAGCGCTTTCGACGAGCTGGACATAGGGCAACTTATTTTCGAGCGCCAGCTCCTGCACGCGCAATTTCTTTTCAAGGCCCATGGGCTGCAGCGCGCCGGCATCAATACCGCTGTCGCTCGCCGTCACCATGCAGCGCACGCCGGAGACGAAACCGATGCCGGAGATGACGCCGCCGCCGGGGACGCTTTTTTGCGGATCAGGTCTGTCGAGAAGATAGCCGGCGAGCGTCGACAGTTCGAGGAAGGGTCTGCCCGGATCGAGCAGAAGTGCCACGCGTTCTCGCGGCAGGAGTTGGCCACGACCGCGGAAACGCTCTTTGGATGCCGCGGAGGCCGCGCGCGTGCGATCCTCGAGTTGATGCAGGCGCTCGATCAGGCCGAGCATTGCGGCCTTGTTGGCTTCGAAGGCAGCACTGCTGCGGGATATCATCGACTCGATGACGGGCATTGTGTCTCTGTCGTTTGTGCGTATGGAAGGCGGAACTCCGCTTCGAATATCGGTCGCCGCGCGGTGGAAAGCTGAATTCAAACCTCGAGAAAATGACCTTGGAATTTCTGGCGAAGTTCGACCTTGCGCAGTTTGCCGGTTGCGGTCATCGGCATTTCGTCCACTATCTTGATGAGTTTTGGGATCTGGAATCCGCTGAGCGATACTCGGCAATGTTCGAGCAATGCCGCCTCGTCGGCGCCGGCGCCGGGCCGGAGTTTGACGAAGGCGCAGACAGCTTCGCTCCAATGCGGATGCGGCAGGCCGACGACGGCAGCGTTCAAGACGGCCGGATGGGCCAGAAGTGTTTCTTCGATCTTGACCGAGGAAATATTTTCACCGCCCGATTTGATCATGTCTTTCTTACGGTCGATGAACAAGATCTCGCCATGTTCGTCGACCATGGCGAGATCGCCGGTATGGTGCCAGCCGAACTTGCGCACCGTGGCGGTAGCTTCCGGGTCTTTGTAATAGCCGAGCATGACGTTGGGACCGCGATGCACCAGTTCGCCGACCTGACCGCGTGGCAGAAGATTGCCTTCATCGTCCATGATGGCGGCCTCGTTTACGAGCGTGGCTTCGCCCCAGTAATTGCCGAACCGGAGCAATTGCCGCTCCGGCCGCGCCGCGGTCGTCGCGGGATACATCTCGGTTTGGCCGCTCGTCAGCGTGAAATTCGGGCAGAGTTCGGCAATGCAGCGCTCCAAGAGCGGGCGCGACATCGGCGCCATGGCATAGACGCAAAGCCGCAGGCGCGAAAGATCATGTGATTTGCGCTCGGGATGATCGAGCAGAGCCATATACATGGCTGGCAGACCGACCATCATCGTCAATTCGTCGCGCGCGATTCTCGCAGCTGTCACCGCCGGGTCGAAGCCGCGCATCAAAGCGACCTTGCCGCCGACGACCAGGAAACTGAGGAGAACGACGTGTCCGGCACAATGAAAGAGGGGCAATTGGCCGGTAATGCCGTCGTTGCGCTGAAGGCCCCATTCGACGGCACCGCTCATCGCCGCCATGACGACTGCGAGATGGCAATGCATCGCCCCTTTGGGGCGTGATGTCGTGCCGCTCGTATACATGATCATCGCGAGGTCACGCTCGTCGAAATCGACATTGGGTTCGACGGCTGGTTGGCCTGCACGTGCAGACGCGAAGGTCGGCTGGCCTGTCGCCGCCGCCCCGCCGGCAAGATCGATAACAACAAGCGGGAGCCCGAGCTCCTCGAGCACGGCGCGACGGTCCGTTTGAGCATAGAGATTGTCGTCGATCACCGCGAAGCGCACTTCGGCATGGGTCAGAATAAAGCGCATGTCGGTGCTGCTGAGCAGCGTATTGATAGGCACGAAGACGAGCCCCGCCCGATGGATGGCGAAAATGGTTTTGACGAGGTCGATCGAATTGTTGCAGATCGTCGAAATCTTGTCGCCCGGCGACAGGCCTCGCGAGAGAAGATAATTTGCGAGGCGATTGGCATCGGCGTCGATCTCGGCATAAGTTGCGATCTTGTCGCCGTCGGTGAGCGCAATTCGATCGGCAAAGCGCCGCGCCGAGCGTTGCAGAATGTCGCCGATGGATACGCGTCCGATACGTGCAGGACCCACTACGCCGCCGGTTGCCGCCAAGTCACTCATGCGCAATTCCTCTTGGCTTTTGTGACGCCTTCGTCGTGCTTGCGCGGTCCCGCATGTTCAATGGCGCAGGCCCAAAAGCGCGCGCGCTTCGGATGGGCTTGCGATCTCGCGACCGGCGTCGCGCGCATAGGTGACGATCGTTGTGATCAATTGTCCGTTAGACGTCACTTTGGTGCCGTCAGGTTGATAGAACGTATCTTCAAGCCCGGTGCGCAAATGCCCGCCGAGTTCGGCGCAGCGCCGATGCAAAGGCCAAATCTCCGCCCGTCCGATTGCAGTGACTTGCCAATGGGCGTCCGGTGCCTTCAGTTTCAGCAGGATCGGAAGCAGGTCCGGGTCTGCGGGCATGCCGGATTCGACGCCCATCACGAAATTATATTGAGGCGGCCCCGAAAACATGCCGGTGCGCCGATACATGCCGACACAGCGGACGATCCCAACGTCGAAACATTCGAATTCCGGCAAAGTGCCCGTCTCTTTCATCACGTCGAGATAGGCCTGGATCTTCTCCACCGGGTTATCAAACAAATGCGGCGGCCAAGCCCAGGTGTTGTCGGCCTTGACCTTCAGGTAATTGAGCGAACCAGCGTTGCAGGCGGCCATTTCGGGCTTCGTCTGGCGCAGGCAGGCCAGTGCGCCGGCATAATCCGGGCCGACGACGCCGGTCGTATGATTGATGATGATGCCCGGGCAGGCATTGCGTATCGCCTCGACGATCGCCTGCGACACCTTCGGGTCCCAGGACGGCAGATGACCCATGCCGGGCTCTTGACGACGCAGATGCACATGCACGACCGACGCGCCGGCATCATACGCGGCTTTCGCTTCGCGCGCCATTTCTTCTGGCGTGACCGGAACATGGTGCTGTTTCGGATCGGTCAGCACGCCGTTCAGCGAGCAGGTCACGATGGCTTTGTCACTCATTTCGCTAAGGCTCCGCGAACAGTTTTTATCACGTGGATTAAGCGCCTCCTTTGGCTGCAAATCTTGCGAAAAACGGCTGAGATTGGAGCCGGTCTCGTTGGCGTCTGATCGGCTCCAAAACCGGATGGCGGGCGCCTTCATTCGTCCATATGGAGCGATTTCGTCACGGGAACCCAGCGGCCGTCTTTGATCCGAGTTATGTAGATGTTGTTGGCGCCTTGATGATGTGTCGAATCGAAAACATAGGTGGCGCCGAAGAGATCCGGTCCGCCGCGCAGCGTCTCCATAGCCTTGATATAGGATTGGGTGGTCAGATCGCGTCCGGCAGCCTGTGCGCCCTTGATGAAAAGATCGGCAACCTCCCATCCATAGACCGCATAGACGTCCGGATCGTAATTATATTTTGCCTTGAATTTTTCGGTCCAATCGCGAACCTCCGGATCCGAGTCGTCGGCATAAGGCACTTTGACGAGTGCCATCGTGTAAAAGCCTTCGACATCCTTGCCGCCGAGTTTCGGCAGGATGATCGTATGCGATGCCGACGACGAAAGAAAATCGGCTGTCCAGCCGATTTTTTTGGCCTCCGCCATGACAAGCGCCGGCTCGCGGAAAATTCCACCGAAGACGATGAGCTTGCAGTCGGCACTTTGCAATTTGGCGACTTGCGACGAGAAATCGGTGGCGCCGCGCTTATAGCTCGTCGTCTCCTTGAAGCTCATGCCGATATCCTTCAGGCCCTCGGCGCCGCCGCGAAAGACCTCCTGGCCATAATCGTCATCCTGATAGAGTGCGCAGACAGTCGCGTAGCCATTGGCTTTGATCATATGCTTTACGCCGGCACGCATCATCGCATCGTAATGTGGAGAGAACGCCCAGCGCAGTGGCTTTGGTTCCGACACGGCGACATGCGCGGTCAAAGGGAATAGGCTCAGAACATTGGCTTCTTCGAGAACCGGTAGCGTCGCGACGCTGGTCGGCGAGCCCATCAGTCCGTTCATGGCAAAAATACCGGTCTGCTCGATGAGCTTTTGCGCCGCGAGCACGGACTTTTTCGGATCATAGCCGTGATCTTCGGTGAAGAGCTTGATCTGCCGGCCGTTGATGCCGCCGGCAGAATTGGCGATATCGAAGCGCATTTGCATGCCGGCCAATGTCTGCTTGCTGAGCTGAACGATCGGCCCGCTGAGATCCTGTATGGTCCCAATCCTGATCTCTTTGTCGGTCACGCCCTGAGTTTGCGCCGAAGCCGCGCCGATACATGCCGCCCAGAGGATGGCAGCTATGGCGATCTCTCGTAGATGCATCATTTCTCTCCCTTTTTCGTTCGATGTCGTTTGTCGGCGCTTGTTGTCAAGGCCGAAGGGGACCCACTTTTCGAGATCATGCTCTAGCTTCGACGGCATGCACTGTGGGTGCATCGCCGGCACTTTCATTCACCCAATGGAACCGGTGACGTGACGGCGACCCAACGGCCATCTTTTATCTGCGAGATCCAGGCCGTATTTGCGCCTTGATGCTGCTTGGGCCCGAACGCATAGGAGGCTCCGAACATATCCGGCTCTGTTTTCAACCCCTCCATGGTCTTGACATAGGCGTCCGTCGTCAGATTCGGGCCGGCCGCTTGCGCGGCCTTGATGAAGAGGTCGATGATCTCCCAGCCGTAAACTGCGAAAACGTCCGGATCCGTGTTGAATTTTGTCTTGAATTTGGAGAACCAGTCCCGCAGCGCCGGATTCGGATCATCGGCGTAAGGGGTAGTAATAAGCGTCATCGTGTAAAAGCCCTCGACATCTTTACCGCCAAGCCGCGGCAGGCCGGTCGTATGTGATGCGGTCGAAGAGAGAAAATCCGCGCTCCAGCCGATCTTCTTTGCTTCCGCTATGATGAGCGGCGGTTCGCGTAAAATCGCGCCGAGGATCACGAGCTGGCAGCCGGCACTTTGCAATTTGGCCACTTGCGAGGAAAAATCCGTGGCGCCACGCTTATAGGTCGTTGTTTCCTTCAAAGCCGATCCGAGATCAGTCATACCTTGCACGGCGCCACGCTGCACTTCTTGGCCGAAATCATCGTCCTGATAAAGCGAGCAGACGGTCTTATAGCCCTTCGCTTTGATCATTTCCTTGATGCCGGTGCGGATCTGGTCGTCATAATGCGGCGAAGTTGACCAGCGCATTGGCAGAGGTTCCGACATAGCCACGTGGCCGGTCAAAGGAAAAAGATTCAAGACCTTGGCCTCTTCGAGAACTGGCAGCGTCGCGACGCTCGTTGGCGAGCCCATGAGGCCGGTTATGGCAAAGATACCCGTTTGTTCGATGAGCTTCTGGGCCGCGAGCACGGATTTTTTCGGGTCATAGCCATGGTCTTCGACGTATAGTTTGATCTGGCGGCCGTTGATTCCGCCAGCCGCGTTGACCTCGTCGACGCGCATTTGCATGCCATAGATCACCTGCTTGCTGAGCTGTACGATCGGTCCGCTTAAATCCTGGATCGTGCCGATCCGGATCTCTTTGTCGGTGACGCCTGGACTTTGCGCCGAAGCTGTTCCGAACCAAGCTGCGCAAAGGATAGTTGCTGTGGCGATCGTTCGTAGCTGTTGCATCTCTCTCCCTTTCTCGTGCGAAGCCGTTTATCGGCGCTTGTTATTTTTTCCACCGGAGTAGTGAAGTCTAGCCGTGGCGCCCCCGCCAGTCAGCCGCGATACATAGATTCAATCAGATTCGCGTATTTTTGATTCACAAGCTTGCGTTTCAGCTTCATCGTCGGTGTGAGCTCTTCATCTTCCGCGGTGAGTTGCGTTTCGATCAGTCGGAAGTCCTTGATCTGTTCAACGCGGGCAAAATGCTTATTCACCTTCTCGATCTCTTGGCCGATCAGCTCGATCACCTCATGGTTGCGCGTCAGCGACTTGTAGTCGGAGAAGGGCAGCGACCTTTCCTGCGCCCAGTGCTCGACATTCTCCTGATCGATCATCACGAGGCAGGTGAGATAGGGACGCTTGTCGCCGATGACGACGGCGTCCGTCACGTAGGGGCTGAATTTGATCTGGTTCTCCCATTCGGACGGAGTGACGTTCTTGCCGCCTGCCGTGATGATGATGTCTTTCATCCGGTCGGTGATATAGAAATAGCCGGCTTCGTCGACGCGGCCGACGTCGCCGGTCCGTAGCCAACCATCGACGAATGTTTCCGCCGTCTTTTCCGGCAAATTGAGATAGCCCATGAAGACCTGCGGTGCGCGAACTTGGATTTCACCTTCTTCCGAAATCCGAACCTGAGCGGCAGACATCGTTGTGCCGATGCTTCCCGGTTTCGTTTTGCCGGGAAGGTTTGCCGTAGCGGCGCCGCTTGTCTCCGTCATCCCCCAAACTTCGCACATTTCTATGCCAAGCGCCATGTACCAGCGAATGAGGTCTGGCGAAATCGGAGCCGCTCCGGTTACCGCCAACTGAACTTTGTCAAGCCCGATCATCTTGCGCACATTATCGAGCACGAGGCGGCGGGCAATCCAAAATCCAAGACGGGTCACGAAAGGAGCGGAGACTTGTTTTTCCTTGCAATGCGCCACCGCATAGCCCGCTGCTATCGCTCTGGCATAGGCCCATTGTTCAAAGCCCGTCGCTTCCTTGATCGCGATGGTCACGTTCGAGAAAAGTTTTTCCCATACCCGAGGAACGGCAAACAGAACATCGGGCTGTATCTCCCGCAGGTTCTCGAATATCGTCTGCGGATCCTCAACGAAGTTCATAACGCCGCCACCGGCAATCGTTTGATATTCCCCGGCCATGCGCTCGGCGACATGGCAGAGCGGCAGGAAGCACATTTTCGAGGCCTTCGTGGAACCCGGCAAGGTGGCTTCCGCTGCCGCGCAGCTCGCCAATATATTGGAATGCGAGATCATCGCGCCTTTCGGCCGCCCGGTCGTTCCCGATGTATAGACCAATATGGCAAGGTCTTCGCGCTTGCGCTGTTCGAGGCGGGTTTTCAGCAGGTCGGGCGTGGCCGTAAGCCGGGCGCGGCCGATGTCGCGCAGCCGGTCGAGTCCTATCACATCGGGGTCGTTCAGCTTCGAAAGACCCTCCATATCGAAGACGATGACCTTGCGGATCTGCGGCAGTTGTTCTCGTATTTCGAGATATTTATCGAGCTGCTCGTCGTCTTCGACGAAGAGATACTTAGATTTTGAATCGGAGCAAAGATATTGCACCTGGTCGACCGCATCGGTCGGATAAATTCCGTTGACGACGCCGGCTGCGGTCAATCCCGCCAGATCGACCCAGACCCACTCGCGGCACGTGTTGGAGAGGACCGATATGACTTCGCCCGTGTCAAGACCCAGCTCGACCAAACCGGCCGCAAGTTCCTCGACGATCTTGCCGACATCCTTCCACGAATAGGATTGCCAGATCCCAAATTCCTTTTGCCGCATGAGCAGTTTGTCGCCGTAGGTAGCGACGCCGTGCCAAAACATCTTTGCGACGGTCTCATTGTCCGTGCTGGCCATATGTTCGCGAGCGGGCGTCATTTCGCGGGTGCTCCAGAGGCGGCGTGCGGGTGCCGGAAATCAACGCCAAGTCTTGCGTTTTTTCCAGCGTCTTTGGCCGCGCACGCCTTCGTCCTTCAAGCCAAGATAGAATTCCTTCACGTCTTCCTTCTCGCGAAGCCGTGCGCACGTATCTTCCATCACGATCCGCCCATTCTCGATTATATAGCCATGGTCCGCGACGCTGAGCGCTATGTTGGCATTCTGCTCAACGAGCAGAAACGTAACGCCGCGTTCGGCATTGATGCGCAGGATGATCTCGAAGATTTCTTTGGTGAGCTTCGGGCTGAGACCGAGGCTCGGTTCGTCGAGGAGGATGAGTTCAGGCGCCGCGAGCAGCGCGCGGGAGATCGCCAGCATCTGCTGTTGGCCGCCCGAGAGCAGGCCGGCTTCTTGATGCGCGCGCTCGCGCAGAATCGGAAAATATTCGAACACTTTCTCTATGTCGCGCGCTACGCCGGCACGGTCGTGGCGTGTGAACGCGCCCATGATGAGATTGTCATGCACCGAAAGGAGAGGAAAAATTTCGCGGCCTTCGGGCACGTGGCTGAGGCCCATGCGAACAATACGTGCCGGGTCTTTCGCCGTGATGTCTTCACCCTTAAACAGAATGCGGCCTTTGATCGGATCGAGGATTCCCGAGATCGTGCGCAGGATCGTCGTCTTGCCGGCGCCGTTCGCGCCGAGTACGGTCACGATCTCGCCCCTGCGCACACGCAAGCTCACGCCGCGGATGGCGATTACGGCGCCATAGGCGCTTTCAATGTTGAGGAGCTCGAGAATGGGTGTTTCCGGGGCGTTCATGCGTGCCTCCGCAGGCGGACGATTTCATCGGCTCCGCCAAGATAGGCCTCGATGACGCGAGGATCGCGCTGCACCTCCTGCGGGCTGCCGAACGCCAGAACTTCACCTTGGTTCATGGCCAACACGCGATCCGACACGCGCGACACGAGGCGCATGTCATGTTCGACCATTAAGATTGTAATTCCAAGTTCCTCTTTGATGTCCTCGATCCACCAAGCAATGTCGTCCGTCTCGTCGACATTCAGGCCAGAGGAGGGCTCGTCGAGCAACAGAAGCTTCGGCTTCATGCAGAGAGCACGGGCGAGTTCGACGCATTTGCGCACGCCGAAGGGCAGGCCGGCGACGCGCGCGTCGCGATAATGATGCAGCGCGAGAAGATCGATGACATCTTCGACGTCACGCCGGGCCGCAAGCTCGGCACGCATCGCATTCGGGGTGAAGAAAAGGTTCGACCAGAATCCCGAACCCCTGTGCACATGATGGCCGATCAAGAGATTCTGCAGTACCGAGGCATTTTCAAACAATTCGATATTTTGAAAGGTCCGCGCGATCCCGAGCGCCGCGACTTTATGCGGCGCAAATTTGGCCAGAGACTCGCCTTCGAAGATCATGTCTCCCGCGCTGGCCTCATAGATCCGGCTGATGAGATTGAAGACGGTCGTCTTGCCGGCGCCATTGGGTCCGATCAGCGTGAACACGTCGCCTTTGGCGACGTCGAAACTGACGTCCTTGACTGCGCGCACGCCGCCAAAATTGACGCTGAGATTTCGGACTTGCAAGAGAGTGTCGGACACGCGCACCTCACCTGAGCCGTTCGGAGCGCTGAAAAGCCTTCTGACGCCGGAACATGCCACGCCTGTAGAAGGGAAACAGTTCGAAGAAAGTGCGCAGTTTGAGCCAGCGGCCATAAAGACCTAAGGGTTCGAATATGACGAACAAAATGATCACCAGACCATAGACGAGCGCCTGGAGTCCTGCCGCCTGTGCCATTTCCGGTGGCAGCCAATCCTTCGCAAGGGCGATAAACTGCGGCAGAGTGATCAGGAAAATGGCGCCGAAAAAGGCGCCATGGATCGAGCCGACGCCGCCCACGACGATAAGCAGCAGCAGGTCGATGGACTGTGAAAGGTCGAATTGCTCGGGAGAGATGAATTTGAGCTTGTGAGCGTAAAGCGCGCCGGCAAGTCCGACGATCGCGGCGGAGATCACGAACGACAGAGTCTTTGCGCGGGTGAGGTCTATGCCCATGCTCTGAGCCGAAATTTCGCTGTCGCGGATTGCGATGAAGGCGCGACCCGTCGCCGAACGCAAGAGGTTGAGAATCCCGAGCGTGACGAGCAAACAGGTAAAGAGGCAGATGTAATAGAATTGGTAGGAGGCGCCGAAACTCATTGCGCCGATGCGCGGCGCCGCTACCTGAAGACCTTCATTGCCGCCGGTGACGGCATCCCAACGCACAAGCACTTCTTCGACGATGAAGCCGAAAGCCAAAGTTGCGACAGCAAGATAAATCCCCTTCACGCGCAGCGCCGGCAACCCGACGAAGAAGCCGACGGCGCCGGATAGAGCCGCCGCACACACCATTGCGGCTGGAAAGGGCCAGGATGCTTTCGTCAGCAGCGCTTCCGTATAGGCGCCGACGCCGAGGAAGGCGGCGTGACCGATCGACGGCAGGCCGGTGTAGCCGGACAAGACCATCAGGCCCAAGCCGGCAATCGAATAAATGAGGACGAAGGTGAGCTGCGAGAACCAATAGGCGCCGAAGAGCCAAGGCGCCAGCAGAAGCAGGACGCCGAGGAGACTGTACCAAAATATCTGCCCCTCGTGCCGAAACAGTCTGATGTCTTGTCGGTAATCCGTCTTGAACAGGAAACGCATGGCGGGCCGTCACACTTTCTTGCGCTGAGTTTCACCGAAAACGCCGGTCGGCTTGATCATCAGCATCAGGAGGACGACGACATAGGCGGCAACATCCTTGGCGCCTTCAGGCAGGTAAAACCCGGCAAAAGATTCAACGAGGCCGATCGTGAGCCCGCCGAGCACGGCGCCGGGCAGGCTGCCGAAGCCGCCGATGACGGCAGCAGGAAAGGCCTTCAATCCAATAAAGCCCATGTTGACGTGCACGAAGGTGAGTGGCGCGAGCAAGAGACCGGCGATTGCGGCTACGCCGGCAGACAGGCCCCAGACGAGACCGTTCAGGCCTCTGACCGGGATGCCCATATAATAGGCCGCCAATTGGTTCTGCGACGTGGCTTGCATCGCTATCCCAATCTTGGTGAAGCGAAACATGGCATAGAGCAAAGCACAGAGCAGTGCCGTGGCGCCGATCACGACAAGCTGATCGGTGCCGAGGGCCAATCCGCCGAAGCGGAGGATCTGGCCCTTGTAAGGGGTCGGCAAAGCATGTGTGTCGGCGCCGAAAGGGGGCGCCAGCGTTATGGCGCCGCGCGCGACATAGCCGAGGCCGATCGTCAGCATCAGAACCGAAAATTGCGGCTGTCCCAGGATCGGCCGAATCGCAATACGCTCGATAATCACTCCGATACAGCCGACGAGAACGACGGCGATCACGACGGCGGGAAGATAGGGCACGCCGAGCAGCTGTACGAGGGCAAAGCCGGCAAAGGCGCCGAGCATCATCAATTCGCCTTGCGCGAAATTGACAGTCTCTGTGGCCTTGTAGATCAGCACGAAACCGAGCGCGACCAATGCATAAATACATCCGACCGCAATTCCGGAAATGGCGATGTGTAACAAAGCCAAGAAGCTGATCTCCGCCTGTACAAGGGACCCGATCGGATGAACCCATCCGACCTCAAGACAGCGGGTTTAATCCCGAGGTCAAGATGGAATGTTTCTATAAAGTGCCGTTTCAGTTAGTCGATTCAGGGCACCATGTTCTTGCGTTCACTGGCTATCGCGGCTGCGAGTCGGCGCGTGCATGAGACGAAACCTGGCGGCAATCGTCTTTGCCATTTGCATCGCGAAAGGAATGAGAGCGCCGTCAGCGCGGCAAAGGTTCGCTTCGGAAAATCGCCAGCCGGCGCGAGCCGGAGAAGATCTCGCGCGGCTGCAAGCCGTAAAAACGCCGTATCGAATGACTGAAATGGGTTGAATCCGGATAGCCGAGATCCAGCGCGAGATGCGCGAGATTAATGTCTTGATTGGCGAAATGGAGAAGATTGCGGGCGCGTTTCCAAGCCCGGAATGCGCGGAAGGGAAAGCCGGTCTCGTCCTTGAACAAATGCAGGAACCGCGACAAGGAGAGATTGGCGGATCGAGCGCAATCCGGTGCCGCGAAGGGTTCATCGAAATGGCCCTGAAGCCGCGCCGTCGCGCGGGCAACGCGGCGATCGAGGCGGCGCATGGCGAGCGGCGTTTCGAAGAACAGACGATCGAATTCACCCGTCGTGAACCCGTCCTTTTGCGGCATGCTCCGCAAAGTCGCATAGGCGGACCGAAAGCGCTGCGCCATGTGCGGTCCGATTGCGTCTTCCGAGCCAGCGGCCAGCTTTTGCAGTTCGCCGCCCGCGATCGTCTCTGGTTCGATGAGAATGCCGCACACCTCTGGACATTCGCTCGTAAGCGAATGCGCCGTGAACGGTGGCACGACGGCGATTTCCGTGCTGCGAGACGGACCTCCCGCAATGCTAATGGCGAGCTTGCCTTCCATGGCCGTATAGATCGTGAGGGCGCCTGACAATCTCTCTTGCGGCTTGCCGAGGAGGCCGGCATAGAAAACTCGTTCGGGACCGATCAACATAAAACGGTCCCGATGTTGCCGCTCGTCCTTCATCCGCATCTCTCCCGATCCAAAGCGCAGCTGTTCGCGTTGGCCACGAAGTTCTTCTGCTGTCGAAGCTAAAATACAGACTCTAGCGTGCTTGTCACCTCGCCCGCGCGGCTAGCTCGGCTTTCGATCGGGCAGAATCACCCCGAGCCGGAATAAGAGCCAGGTGGCTTGGAGCATGAGCGAGTGGTGCGTCCTCGGATATGATTTTAGGGCACGGCGGGCAACCCCTGCTGCTTTGCAGCATGCCGTTGCGCTGCAAGAGCGCGGCGGAAGCCGTCCCGCGCGCGCAGTCTTTGCCAATAGTCATTGACGGCGGCGGGAAATTTTTTATCGAGCCCTACGAATTCCGCAAGCATGAACGCATAGCCGACCGAAATATCGGCGACCGTGAAACGGCCGCCGCACAGCGTTTCGCGCTGCGCAATGGCGGCTTCGATGCCGCGCAGGCGCGCCAGAAACCAGCGCGTATAATCCTCCACGGCTTGCGGCAGCCGTCGTTCCGGTGGTTCGAATTGCGAATAGCGAAGGACGATGGTTTGCGGAAATGTCAGGGTCGCCTCGCCGAAATGAAGCCAGTTGAGATAGAGGCCGTAATCTTCCTCCTGCGGATCGACGGCGAGCGGCGTCGGGCCGTAGCGCGTCGCGAGATATTGGCAGATCGCGGCGGATTCGGTCATCTTCGTTGGGCCGTCAAAGAAAGCCGGAATGGTTCCAAGCGGATTTATGGAGAGATATTCGGGCGCCAGCACGCGCGGCGGAAACGGAAGCATCTTGAGTTCGTAAGGTAGGCCGAGCTCTTCCAGCGTCCATAACGGCCGAAACGAGCGGGCATTCGCACAATGATAGAGAGTGATCATCCGCAGGTTCCGATATGTCCCGCTTGAAAAGAATGCCGAACTATTGCCTGGCAAGGCCTACCGCTCGGCGCGAACATCGTGGCATCAGACTCTGTTGTTGAGGCCGGGCAGGGTGCCCATCATTTTGCTCAGAATGGTCAGCATGACCTCATCGGCACCGCCGCCGATCGACATGAGTCTGAAGTCGCGGTAGAGGCGGCTCACCAGCGTTTCATTCATGAACCCCATGCCGCCCCAATATTGCAGGCAGGCGTCAATGACTTCGCGGGCTAGACGTCCGCCTCGCAACTTCGCCATTGTCGCAAGACGGGTCACGTCCTCGCCGGCAACGAGGCTTTCGGCTGCCCTATAAACAAGAGAGCGCAAAAGCTCGACTTCGGTCGAAAGTTCCGCCAGGCGAAAATGCACGACTTGATTGTCAAGGATGGAGCGGCCGAAGGCGCGGCGGTTGCGCGTATACTCGATCGTATCGGCGATCACCAACTCCAAACCTTTTAGAACGGACGCGGCGCCCCAGAGCCGTTCCTCCTGGAACTGGATCATCTGGTAGGTGAAGCCTTGTCCTTCTTCGCCGATCCGGTTGCGCTTCGGCACGCGGACATCGTCGAAATAGATTTGCGCTGTGTCGGAGGATCGCATGCCGAGCTTGTCCAACTTGCGGGCGATTTCGACGCCTTTGGTTTTCATCGGCACGCAAATGAGCGTCTTGTTGCGGTGCGCTTGGCCCTCGCCGGTATTGACCAACAGGCAGATCCAATCGGCCTGAGTGCCGTTGGTGATCCACATTTTGCCGCCGTTGATGACGTAATCATCGCCGTCGGAGCGTGCGTTGGTTTTGATCGAGGCGACGTCGGACCCGGCGCCTGGTTCGGAGACCCCAATGCAAGCGACGAAATCCCCTGCGATCGACGGTTCGAGAAAGGCGCGCCGGACCTCGTCGGAGCCGAAACGCGCCAAGGCGGGCGTCGCCATGTCGGTTTGGACGCCGATCGCCATCGGGACACCGCCGCAGCGGATCGTGCCAAGCTCCTCAGCCATAAGCAGCGCGTAACTATAGTCGAGGCCTTGGCCGCCGAAGGCGGTCGGCTTGTGCAAGCCGAGAAACCCCAAGCTGCCGAGCTTCTTGAAGAGTTCATGCGCCGGGAAAATTCCTTCCTCTTCCCAAGCGTCGACATAAGGATTGATTTCGGCCGCAATGAATTTTTGCAGGCTGCGGCGGACTTCCTCGTGCTCGGATGTGAACAGGGGCATTGGATTGTTCTCCTGGTTTTCTTTGCCCAAACTGATGATCATAGCCCCATCTGGCGGCTGGCGAGATCCTTCATGATCTCTTCGGTTCCGCCGCCGATCGCGTTGACTTTGACTTCGCGATAGATTCGCTCAACTTTTGCGCCGCGGATATAGCCGGCGCCGCCAAAGATCTGCACCGCCTCGCTGGCGCAGAAGGCCATCGTCTGCGTCGCCTGATTCTTCAACATGCAGATTTCCGCGACCGGATTGTCATTTCGGTCGAGCCGCCAGGCGAGAAGTTCCAGCATGGCTTGGCTTGCTGCAACCCGTTGGGCCATGTCGACGAGTTTGTGGCGGATCACCTGATGTTGGGTGAGCGCGCGGCCGAATGTCTGGCGCTCGCGTGCATAGGCTATGGCTTCATCGAGGCAGACGCGGGCAAATGCGGTGGCCCCCGCCGCCATCGTCAGGCGCTCGTCGTTGAAATTCTGCATGATGATCTTGAAGGCGTCCCCCTCGGGGCCGATCAGGTTTTCCGCCGGCACGCGGCAATTGTCGAAATAGAGCATGGCGGTGTCGGAGGCCCACCATCCCATCTTGTCGAGACGGGTGCGCGACAGCCCCGGACGATCGCCTTCGACCAGGATGAGACTGATCCCCGAAGCGCCTGCACCGCCGGTCCGGACCGCCGTCGTGATGTAATCGGCGCGCATTCCGGAAGTAATGAACGCCTTCTGGCCGTTGAGGACGTAAACATCGCCCTCGCGTCGCGCCGTGGTGCGCAGTTGCGCGACATCGGAACCGCCGCTCGGTTCCGTAATGGCCAGAGCCGAGATTTTCTCACCCGAGAGGATTTCGGGCAAGACGCGCGCCTTGATCTCCGGGCGGGCCGCCCGCACGATTGGCGGTGCGCCGATCGAATGGCTGAACAGGCTCGCGCTGATCCCGCCGGCTCCGGCGCGGGCCAATTCCTGCACTACGACGATCCACACGAATCGGTCGGCGGGGCTGCCACCGAACTCTTCCGGAAACCCGAGACCTAAAAGACCGAGCTCCGCGGCTCGGCGGTAGAGTTCGCGCGGGAATTCGCCGGCTTCGTCCCAAGCGTGGGCATAGGGCGCGATCTCCTTATCGACGAACCGGCGCATCACGTCGCGGAACGACTCGTGGTCAGGTGTATAGAAAGGGCTCGACAAAGTTCCTCCCGCGCCGCAGCTTAAGGCAAACTACAATGCCCCGGAACTGCCTCTGCAACTTGCGTCAACACGCCGTCGGATGCATGCGCGAGTGGACAATTAAGGGAAATGCCGCCGGTGCCTCGCTGCGACGGCGGGAGGAACATATGGTATTCCGGTCGACGCTCAGTTCAAATCGCCGCGTTGAGCGCCGGCTCTTCGCGTGAAGTAGGTTGGGCCGCATCCGCGAGGTGGGCGTGCAGCGCCGCGACAACGCCGGCGCCTTCGCCGATCGCACTGCCGACCCTTTTGACGGAGCCGGAGCGGACGTCGCCCACGGCAAAGACACCGCCGACGTTCGTTTCATAATTATGCTGGGGACTGCTATCCTTCGCCGCGTGTGCGCGCGCGCCAGTCAGGACGAAGCCTCTGTTGTCGACCGCCACGTCGCAACCGGCGAGCCATTCGGTTGCCGGCTCTGCGCCGACGAAGACGAACACGTTGCGGATGGCGTGGACTTCTTCGGATTTCGTCGTGCGGTTCCGCCACCGCACCGTTTCGAGGCCGCGTTCGGGCGTGCCTTGCAAGCCTATCACCTCGGTGCGCGAGAGGAGCTCGATGTTCGATGTCGCAGCGATTCGATCGACGAGATAGCGCGACATCGTTTCGGCGAGGCCGTCTCCGCGCACCAGCATATAGACCTTGCTGACGAGGCCGGAGAGATAGACCGCCGCCTGCCCGGCGGAATTGCCGCCGCCGATGAGAACCACTTCCCGCCCGGCGCAGAGCCGCGCCTCGATCGGCGAAGCCCAATAAAAGACACCGCGTCCCTCGAAGTCGGCAAGATTGGGAATGGCTGGTCGCCTGTAGCGGGCACCGCTGGCAATGACGACCGTGCGTGCCAGCACAGGCGGATGTTCGGCGAGGATCAGGTGATGCAGACCATCCTTGCGTCCGGCCTCGCAGTCGAGGGCTGTGACGGCGACGGGGATCGCCATCTCGGTGCCGAATTTGAGCGCCTGGGTGAACGCGCGCCCGACCAGAGCGTGACCGGAAATCCCGGTCGGAAAGCCGAAATAATTCTCGATGCGGGCGCTTGCACCGGCCTGGCCGCCGAAAGAGCGCGCATCGAGCACCAGGACCGACAATCCTTCCGAGGCGGCATAGACCGCCGTTGCGAGCCCCGCGGGTCCCGCTCCGACGACCGCGACGTCATAGATTTTGCCCGGCGAGGGCGTGCCGATCATGCCGAGGTGCTTGGCCAATTCGGCTTCAGAGGGATTCCTCAGCACCACGCCGTCAGGGCAAATTGCAAGAGGCAATGCAGTGCCTGGCGGTGCATGATCTTCGGCGAAAGCGACCGCCTCGGGATCTTCACGTGAGTCGACGACTTGATGCGGAAGACCGTTGCGCGATAGGAAATTCTGCAGCCGCATCAGATCGGCCGACTGAGGGCCGATCAATATCGGGCCGCCGGCGCCGGATTCGAGCAATTTGACACGGCGCAGAATCAAAGCCCGCATGATCACTTCGCCAAGCGCAGCCTCGGCAATAATCGCCGCGCGCAATTGCTCCGGTTTGATGATCAGGGCTTCGACGACCCCAATTGCATGGCCGTCGGCAAGGGCCGGGCGCCCTGTGAGCTGCGCGACCTCGCCGACGAATTGAAAAGGGTCCATCACGGCGAGCGGTGTCACATGGCCGAGCCCGTCGCGCCGGGTAACGCGGACTTGGCCGGAGAGGATGACAAACAGACCGCCGCCCGCTTGGCCGGTCAGAAACAGAGCCTCGCCGTCGGCAAAACTCCTGACTTCGCCGTAGCGGCTGAGACGATAGACGTCCTCTGGTTCGAGAACAGGCGTTATTTGATGGCGGCGCCCCTCAATATTGACGGTTCCGTTTCCGATCGACCCCATCAGCACTGCTCCTCGCGTCGCTAATTCTGCCGCTGTGCGTGGTCGCGGCGGCAAATAAATGTCAAGTTTGAGCCGGCTGCCCCGGCCTCGACAGATGCTCACGAGCGTCATTCCCAACCGGACGCGCGCTTACAACCGAGAATAATGCCAATCCTGTAAGTTTCGCATGTCCTTATCATAAATCTTGACGCGCTGTACCAAGACCTGCTCGTTTAACACTTCGATCGCTTGCTTTTGCACGGTGGCTTTGCAGCGCGGTCTCGGCAAAAACCGAAACCTATGCCAAAACCGTCCAAAACTCGTTTCGCACAATTTGGCGCAAAGATCGGAGAGGACGTCGTCGTTGACCTTCCCGGCCTTTGGGGGTTCATCGTCGAGCGACGGAACTTTCAGCGATTTCCGGTCCGCCGGCGCTTGGGCGTCACGGACGAGGACGAATCTTGAGGGAGGTGGCGATGAACAAGCCGGAACATCGGGTTGCTGCAGAAACTGCTCCAGCAGTCTACTTATCGGAAGCCAATTCTGTTGAAGCCGTCCTCAGCCGTTTCGAAAATTGCCAAAATCCGCGACTGAAGGCCGTCATGACCTCGGTCATTCGTCATCTTCATGCCGTTGTGAAGGAGACCGAGCCGACATTGGAGGAATGGATGATGGCCATCCAATTTCTCACGAAGACCGGCCAGATGTGCGACGACCGTCGGCAGGAATGGATCATGATGTCCGATACTCTCGGTGTTTCCATGCTGGTCGACGCGATCAATCATCGCAAGTCCTCCGCCGCCACGCAGACAACCGTGCTCGGACCTTTCTACGTCGAGGGCGTGCCGGCCTCGAAGATGGGCGATGATATCGACTTCGAGGGCAAAGGTCCGCCGCTCGTGATGTCGGGTCATGTCTTGGACGGGCAGGGAAAGCCTGTCGAAGGGGCGGTGATCGACGTCTGGCAATCGAACGTCGAAGGCTTTTACGACGTTCAGCAGCCCGGCATCCTGCCGGACAGGAATCTGCGCGCGCGGTTCGTGACGGGTGCGGATGGGCGTTTCTGGTTCCGTTCGGCGCGGCCGCAATATTATCCGATACCGACCGACGGGCCAGGGGGCCAGCTTCTCGAAGCGCTCGGCCGGCATCCCTATCGTCCGGCGCATCTTCATTTCATGATCAAGGCGCCGGGTTTCGAGCCGCTCGTCACGCATCTCTTCGTGCGCGGAGACCCCTATCTTGCGTCGGATGTCGTGTTCGGCGTGAAGGAGTCGCTGGTCATAGACTTCGTCGAGCATGACGATCCGGCGGAAGCGGCAAAGCAGCGCGTCGGCAATCCATTCTTCACGGCGACTTATGATTTCGTCCTCGCGTGATATGACAGCCTCGCGTTGTGACGCCAAAGCGGCATTGGGATGATATCGTTTCGTGAGCAATGAACCGGCCGTAGATCTGCGCGGAGATGGAACAGCGCAAAGTTTGCCTCTCGTTTCTTGGATGGAGCGGCAATATGTGCGGGCGCGCCGTGGCCTCCTCGACAGCATTTCAGCCTTTGGATTATGGAAAGAGCGGTCGGGTCTCGATCAATTGATCGTACCGAAGCCTGGCTCGGTTATTGCCGCCCCAACCGCTGGTGAGGAGGATCGTCCCGACTATTTTTTCCACTGGCTGCGCGATTCCGCCCTCGTCATCGATGCGCTCGGGATCATGATCGAACGATTGCAGGAGCCGGCGTCGCAGACGGTCAGGCTATCCAAATTTGTCGACTTCAGCCTCGAATTGAATCATTTGAGCGGCCGCGCCTTGGCCCGAAAACCGGGGATCGGCCACACGCGTGATCCCTCACTGGCGCCCTATGTCCGTTCGGCCGCTGAGCTTGCTGCAATCGAGGGCGATCGCCTGTTCGGCGAAGCGCGGTTCAATCCGGACGCAACGCTCGACCTGTTAAAATGGTCGCGCCCGCAATTCGACGGGCCGGCACTGCGGGCGTTAGCCGTCATGCGCTGGTCGCATTTGATTGCAGCCATTGATCCCAAGCTCGAAAAGGTCGACCGGCTCATTCGCGCCGATCTCGGTTTCTTGCTGCGCCACTTCGGCGAGCCCTGTTTCGATCTTTGGGAGGAACGTTTCGGCCATCATTTCCATACGCGGCTCGTCATCTATTCGGCCTTTGAGTTCGGCGCCGCCTGGGCGGCAGGCAAGGCGCTTGCGGAAGAAGCGGAAGCCTGCCGCAATGCCGCCGCGGCCCTCGCCGAGGTTCTGCCACATCACTGGTCGCCGAAGCGCGGCTTCTATCTTGCCGCCATCAAAGGTCTGCGGTTTCCCGACTCGGACCGGGATCTCGATTCGGCTGTGATTTTGGCTGTTTTGCACGCGCATCGCTCGAGAGGCCTATATTCTTTGCTCGACCCGCGCGTTCATGCGACGCTCGCCGCGCTCGAAAAACTATTTGCGGCAGAATTTCCGATCAATCGAAGGCGCGGTGTCGACGAAGGCATTTTGCTCGGCCGCTTCAAGGCCGACGGCTATTATGGGGGCGGCGCCTTTGTCATGCTGTGCCTCGCGGCGGTGGAATTCTATTACCGCCTGGCCGGCGCGCTGCGCGACGGAGGTACGATTTCGATCACTGCGGAAAATCATGCATGGCTTGCCGAGATCCTGCAGGAAAAACGGGAATTGTCCGATCGGCTGCCCAAAGAAGATGGCGATCGTGCGAGATGCGTCGCAGCTTTCACGCGGCGCGGCGACGCAGTGATGAACGCATTTCGGCGTTTTGTGCCGGCCTCGGGCGATTTGGCAGAGCAGATCGACAAGACGACAGGCGCACCCGCATCGGCCAACAATCTCGCCTGGAGCTATGCCGCCTTCATCCGTGCTTTCGAGGCGCGGCGGCGTTTCGCTTCGCTGGAATCGATCAACAAACCTTAACAGGCTGCTGAAGAAACCACCTTTGACGAACTTTGAAGGTCGATTCGCCGCCAATTCAAAAAGTTAGAACATGTCCCGGAAAAGTGGCCCCACTTTTCCGGGACATGTTCTAAGGCAAAATCTGATCCAGGCCCCTGGGCTGTCGTGTGCGTAGGGCAGGCACGGCGCCGTGCGCCTTTGCCAACCCTACTAATGGTCCGATTTATCAGTCGTCATATTCGAGCGAAATATCCTGCCCGGTGTAATCGGGCATGAAAGCGGCCGCCACCAGGCTGATGACGGCACAGCCGGCAATGAAAACGGCGATCGCATAGCCGGAGTGATACGTGGCGAACAACGCAGTCGCGATAATCGGCGCTGGGCCGCCGGCGATCACCGACGCGAGCTGATAGCCGAGCGATGCGCCGCTGTAACGTAGCCGCGGCGTAAAGGATTCGGCGATGAGCGCCGCTTGCGGCCCGTACATGATATCGTGCGGAATGAGCGACAGCACGATGG
Source organism: Beijerinckiaceae bacterium (assembly GCA_052148755.1). Classification (GTDB taxonomy): domain Bacteria; phylum Pseudomonadota; class Alphaproteobacteria; order Rhizobiales; family Beijerinckiaceae; genus Methylovirgula. The sequence continues at coordinate 63,337 of JBKQHN010000185.1, forward strand.
CGATGAAGACCGCCGACGGGATCGCCGTATCCACCATGCCGAAATACAGGAACCCGAACAGGCCGATCGCGACCACGCCGATCATGTACATCTTCCTGCGCCCGATGCGGTCGGAGATGTGGCCGGCGAGCGGGATGGTGATGAAGGACACGCAGGCCGCCGCCATCACCGCGGTGAGAATGAAGTTGCGCTCCATGTGCAGGGTGCCGACGGCGTAGGCGAAGATGAAGGCGGTGAAGATGTAGAACGGCGCCTGTTCTGCCAGCCGCACCAATGCCGAGAGGATGATCTCCCGCGGCTGTTTTTTGATGACTTCGAGGATCGGCGCCTTCTCGATCTTGTTCTCGTCGAGGAGCAGCTGGAACACCGGCGTCTCAAGGATGCCGAGGCGAATCCACAAGCCGATGGCGACGAGGATGATCGAAAGCGCAAAGGGAATGCGCCAGCCCCACACCAAGAATTGATCGCCCGACCATGTGCTGAAGCCGAGCACCGCCAGATTAGCCAAAAACAGCCCGCAAGGAACGCCGAATTGCGGCCACGAGGCGACAAGACCGCGCTGGCCGTGCGTGCGCGACCACTCCATGGCCAGCAGCACCGATCCGCCCCATTCACCGCCGACGCCGATGCCTTGCAGCGCCCGCAAGACGGTCAGGATCACGGCGCCCCAGATGCCGATCGTCTCGTAGGTCGGCACGAAGGCGATGAGGAACGTCGCAATGCCCATGAGCAGTAGCGTCGCGATCAGTGTGGCCTTACGGCCGATCCGATCGCCGAAATGTCCGAAGATCGCCGCGCCGATCGGCCGGGCGGCGAAGCCGATGAAATAGGTGCCGAAGGCGAGAAGCGTCGCCGAGAGCGGTTCCTGGTTGGGGAAGTACAGCTTGCCGAACACAAGACCGGCTGCCGTGCCGTAGAGGAAAAAATCGTACCACTCGATGGTGGTGCCGATCGTCGCCGCGATGACCGCCTTGCGCAATTGCGCGCTGTGTTAGGGCGCAGACAGCGCCCCCTTCGTCGTTGCTGTCGTCATTTGCGTGCCTCCAGGCCGTTTCCTCGCTTTTCGGGAGCGGGCTTCTCACTGGTCCGTCTCCGTCGGCAACGATAATTCAGTCCATGGCTGAAGGCAATCGAGTGAGGCAAGGCAGCGCAATCTCAATCCTGCGCGAAAGACGAAGGCGGTCCAAAGAGCCTCCGCTGCGCACGGTTCCATCGTCGCTGGGTTCATCCCGTCCGTCCGCGCAAACCGGGTCGATTTCATCGTGACCTTGCCAGGCGGGCCGGTGGCATCGGGAGAGAAAGCAGCGCCGCTTCGGCGCGCTATGGGCAGGTGCAATTTCCGATCGAAAGCTCCGGCTCACCAGCCTGAGCAGGCGCTTATTCGTAGAAAGGGAGCAGCACGGCGGTCAAATTGTAGAAGGCGTGGAACAGAATCGGGGCTTTGATGGAGCCGGTCCGCTCGCGCATGCCGCCAAGCGCGAGCCCTATGGGAAAGACGGCCAAAGCGTAAAAATGCGTGTCCTCGTAATGGGCGAGCGCAAACATCGCGGAACTCAGAATCAGCGCCGGCCAGACACCGAGGCGATGGCGCAGGCCGGTATAAATCCAACCTCGGAACAGGAGTTCTTCCGTCACCGGCGCAACGACGACGGCCAGCGTCACGAGGATCAACGAAGCGGCTAAGTCCGACGGGAGTTTGAAGGCGAGATGCGACTGCTGATCGAACCGGCTGAGGAAGAAAGGCGCGGCAAGACTGTAGAGGGTGGCGGCGATGATGATCGCCCAAAGCCAGCGGTCTCCGATCCCGATGGCGAGCGGCCGCCAGGCGACGAGTTCACGCCAGGATTGGCCGCCGCGCCAATGCGCAAATGCGATGATCGCGACGATGATCGCGCCATAAATGACGACCGATAGAACGAGAAGGGCGCGCAAGCCGAGCGTCGAGTTCTCGGATGTTGCCGCATGCGCGACTTCGATGATGCGCTCGAGGGTCGGGCGCCAGCCAAACAGCGCGGCGTCGATAAATGCCGCGGCCAACCCTGCAAGGGCTGCAATGCATACCGCTAGACCGATGATCCCGAAGGTGCTGAGGCAGAGGAGGACGAGGCCGAAGGGCTCGCGGCCCTTGTCTCGATCCGTCATTGAATCCATTTCGCTATCTCTCCCGTCGGTCGGATCGGAACCGGCGTCTTCGGCGATCGCACCGGCGCCTGTGTATCAAGTTCGGGTTTGCCCGGCTGCCTCTATCCGCGTAACGCGCCAATCCTCTTGTGCCACCGCTCGATAGATCACGATGATTTTGGATTGATTCAATCCAAAATCATCGTGATCGATTCTAAAGATTTAGAGCGGGATGCACAGATAAGCTTGCGCAATCTGCGTAAACTTGATTGCGCCGGAAAAGCCGCGCAGCGTCCCACTTTTCCTCATCCCGCTCTAGCGGAGCATTTTTGCAACATTCTAGGCTTGGCAAGAGCCGGCATTGGCCTGCGCCCGGTGTGACAATTCCGGGCAAGGTCCCCTGCTTCCATGGAGCTCGTCGCAAAACATTGTGCTTATTTCCTGACGTCGGGCTTCGCGTTTTCGCTCCCGTCGAGCCTCCAAAATCCATGTTAGGGGTGCAAACGGGCTCTTAGACCTTTCTAATTTCTTCCGCTTTGCTTATATTCGTCGTGCCGCTTCACGCGGCTATGGCGATAAACGACATCGCAATAAGCTCTTCGGACCCGGGGGCGGTACCCGGCGCCTCCACCAAAACCCTCAGTTCGGCTCGAAACTTGGGCTGGGTTTTGGCGGGGGCGAAATAGGTTCGACGGGGAGTGTAAAGGATGTTCTTTTGCTCGGCATGGTTCCGCCGTCATCGGGCCGATTCTATAGTTGCCAACGACAACTATGCTCCGGTGGCTGTTGCCGCGTAATGCGGTAATAGTACCGATTCAAGCCCTTACGGGTTAGCACCGTAAGGCGGGGTTCGGAGGCACCTGGCAACAGAAGCCTCCACTTCCCCGGACAGCTCCAGCTTTCGGGGACCGACCGCGCGGCGCTGCGGCGCCGTGGTCTGATGCGAGCCGCGCAAGACGCAGGGCTGGATTTGAGAGCTGGACGTGAGCGATGGCGACCGATCTGATCCGCTATGATCTTCTCTATCAGGATGCGATGCGCGGGATCGTACGGAAAGTCCTGGCCGATGCGGCACGCGAAGGTCTGCCGGGAGAGCATCATTTCTTCGTCAGCTTTCGGACCCATGGCCCGGGCGTACGGCTCTCGGCGCGGCTGCGAAAGCAATATCCCGACACGATGACGATTGTTCTGCAGCATCAGTTTTGGGGATTGAGCGTCAGCGATCAGGCTTTCGACGTCGGGCTGTCTTTCCAGGGAGAGGCTGAGACACTACACGTGCCGTTCGACGCCTTAGTCGGATTTTTCGATCCTTCGGTCGATTTCGGATTGAAAATCATGCTCGAGTCCGAGGTCGAGCCGGAGGGCGGCAAACCCCCTGCTGTGAAATTGGTGGAACCGGACTCCAAGTCTGCGCGAATCGGAGAGTCTGCTCAGGTCGCCGAGAAGGCTAAACCCCGCGGCAGCGGCACGGAACCCGTGGTGGTCGACCCAACCCGCAGAATAGAGGATCAGCCGGCCGCGGAAGAGAAACCGGCGGCCGCCCAAAGCGGGGAAGCAAAGGTCGTGTCGCTCGAAACCTTCCGGAAAAAGCCGTGACTGGCGAAGTGGTCAATTTGCGTCGTGCACGCAAAGCCAAGTCCCGCAATTTGGCCGAAACGGAGGCAGCAAACAACCGGTGCCGCTTCGGCAGGGCGAAGTCGGCGCTCGCGCTTGAGGCTGCGAAGAAGGCGCTCGTCGATCGCCATTTCGAAGCACATCGGCGAGAAACCCCGGGTAGCTTGGACGATGGTGGCTTGGACGACGGAGGCTCGGACGACGTCGATGGGCGGTGAGGCAGGAGTGGCGGCACGTTCCGCCGTAATCGCCAAACATTCGCTGACCGTTGCTGGCCATAGGACAAGCATCTCCCTCGAGCAGGCGTTTTGGGAGGGGCTGCACCGCGTCGCTGCCGAGCGAGGCCTTTCGATCGCCGCGCTCGTTGCCGAGATCGATGCGGCACGCGGCTCTGCTAATCTCTCGTCCGCCATTCGCGTCTTCGTCTTGGAATCGTTTGCGAGGGCGAGCCATGCCACTCTAGGCTAGCCTATTCTGTAGAGCGCAGTGTGCAAGGCCGCGCCAGATTGGCCTTCGCCCGCGCCAAGTGCGCGGATCGCTGGGGGCCAGACCTGATTTCTGCCCGCACGCTTCGCCGCGTAGAGGGCTGTGTCTGCGGCCGCGATGAGTTCGGCGGCAGAGAACGTCGAGACTGCGAGGGCGGCGACGCCAAAACTCGCGGTAACGATCTGGCGCGTTCCGGCCTCTCTATGCGGCAAGCCGAGCGCCTCGATTGCGCGCCTGATCCGTTCGGCGATTCTAACCGCCTCGCTGAGCTCGGTCTGGGGAAGCAGCAGCAAAATCTCTTCGCCGCCGAAGCGCGCCGCGAGATCGCGCTCGTCGCGCAGTTCCGTGACAATGCAGGCGGAAATCTGTTTCAGGCAGGAATCGCCCGCCGGGTGGCCGTAGCTGTCGTTGAACGCCTTGAACTGATCGACATCGAGCAGGATCGCCGCTACGGGCGAGGCGTGATCGTCACCTGCCTGCCACAGCTCTTCGAACCGCTCGCCGAGGAGGCGGCGATTGGCGAGACCGGTCAGCGCGTCGTGCCGCGAAGCTGCATTCGACTGCTCGAGGCGCAGGCGATCGAGCAAAGTATGAAGGTATGAACGCCGGAAATCGCGCTCCAGATAGAAATTGGCGACCACGGTAAGGTAGGCGCCGCCGGCCACCGTCGCCGAAGCCATCAGCCCGACTGGCAATGGCATATTGCCGCTCGCGATGACCGCGACTGCATGGCAGGCGACTGCACAGCCCGAGACGGCCCCGGCATAGGCGTAGGGGAGGCGCTGGTTCGTGACGCTGTAGAGAATCGCGAGCAGCACGAAATATTGATAATGTTCCGCGTGAGGGGATCGGCTGGCGCAGAACACCAGTAAGATCTGGAAAATGATGAAAAGCGGGATCGAAGCCGCGGCGCTTTCGCGCAAATGTTTCGGACGCTCCGGGCGCAGCCAAAAGGCGACGAAAAGCATCCAGGGCGAAATGATGCCGAAATGCACGGCGGCCGACAGCCCGAGCTGATCCGGAGTCAGGACAAGATCGCAGCCCAAGAACAGATTGTACACGAAAAGCGTCGCAATCGTGTTCGCCGTAAGCCGCTGGGTGCGGCGCCATCGGGTATCCTGTTCGAACCTGCGTTCGAGAGCCGGCGTGAAAGCGAGCGTCTTGCGCCGCGCCTTCAGAAAGCTCTCGACGACCTCGACGGTAATCTCGTTCTCAGCCATTTCCTGGCCCTTCTTATCCGAAGGGAGATTAACCTATAGGGAAATCATTGATTTACCGTTGACGAGATCTGCAAAAATCGGTCTCCCGCAGGAGCGAGCCTCTCAGGGTTGTCGTTTTGGGTGAGAGGCGATGCGCTGCGACGCTTCGGCATCGGATATACTTAATATCTCCTGTAGACGGATGACACGCTCCAGCTCACTGGCTGGGTGCCCGCAGGCTTGGCGGGCGCGCGAGCGGCAGCGGAGCATGCCGCAGCACGAAGGCTGGTTGTGGGGGTATGGGCTGCGCAATAGGCGCTTCAGCTTTAGACTCGTCTGTGTTTGAGTTGGAGACACCTGCTGCAAGCGCGGCCGCGCGCTTGGCTTCCTCTTCTGCCTCGAGACGTTCGCGTTCATGCCTACGCTCCGATTGCAGGCGTTGGTAGAAAATGGCTCGTTCGTGAATATCGAACTCCTGCGCCTCGATGCGCGCGCTCTCCCGCAGAATGGCGCGGGCGGCAAGCGCATTTGTAAATGCTGCCGTATCGAGCACCCGTGACGAACTGGCGAGCGGACCTTTCCAATCCAGAACGACTTCTGGTGGCGGCCCTTGCCAGGTCTTCGGTAGATGGCCGAGGCTCAGCAGAGCGCGTTGATCGATCGAGAGGCTGCGCAGATCGATGTTTGCCGTCAGGCTGCAGGCGATCTTTTGATCGGGTGCCGGGCTCTCCAGCGTCGTTTCCGCTTTCGGCACAATGCGTAAAGTTCCGGCCGCGAGGCCCAACTCGAATTCGGCTTTGTGCAGAGCCAAAGGTTGTTTGTCGAATTCGCGTGTCAGGGTGCGAGAAATTTCTCCTTCATCTATCCCGAGTTGGTCGCTTTCGACAGCCGTGAAGACGCGCGCGAGTGCACGCGGATCAGAATGCGGCAGAGTGAGGTCGGTGAATGCCAGGCTGCCGGAACCGGCAAGCCCGGCGACGAGTGTCGCCGCGTTCGGCCCGGTTGATGCAAAATCCAAATCGGCGGAGACGAGGCCGCCGACGCTCGGCAGGCTGAGATTATAGTCCTGCAGGGTTAGGTGGCCTTCGGCGGAGGCCATCGCGCCATCGCGCCGCAACGCGAGATCGGCTTCCACGCCGCCCGAGCCGAGCTTCATGTAAACCAGTCGCAGACCAAGTTTCGGACCGGCTTCGTCGCTCGATACATCGAGGTTCAATTTGGCGTCTTTGCCGACTATTCCCTGCCAAAGGGTGAAATTTTTCGCCTTGATCGAAAGCGATGTTGCCGGCGGATCGATGAGGCCGACAGTGAAAGCCTGATCGGACCAGGTCTGCCCGGACTTGACGATCTGCGGCGGTCCGAGCGCCATTTCGAGAAAGTTGTCGAGCGAAATCGTTGCGAGTTCGACCGATCCGCTCAAATGTCTTTTCGGTGTGACCGAATAGGCGATATCCGCGGCGACCGCCGTGCCGGCCAGAGAGCCTTCGAGCTTGTGCAGGCCGAATCTGTTTCCGCGCCAATCGAGCTCTGCAGTGAAATCGGCTGGGATCTGGCCAGTAAGATCCGCAAAGGCGAGGGCCGTCGTTTGCATCAGACCGGAAAGATCGCGGCTCGCAAGTTTGAGGGTGCCGGTGGCGCGCGGCTGCAGGAGATCGGGCTCGAGCGTACCGAGGAAATCGAGTTTCGTCCCGGCAAGCGTGGCGGAGAGCCGCGCCGCAAGCGGTTTAGCGAACTCGCCTTGCGCCGAAAGCTCGATCTGCCCGCCGCCGACACCCTTGAGGGGCAAAGCCGAAAAGCCGAACTGACGAAACAACGCGCTCGCTTCGGGTGCGTCGAGGTGCGCCGAAATAGCGACATGCGATCCGTCCTGCGGATCCGGCGCGAGTTTCGCCGTCACATTCGTTTGACCTATCGCTCCTTGGAGGCTGAAGACGCTCAAGACGAACGCGTTCGCCTCGGTCTCTCGACCCTCGGCCGTGAGATCGAGATGTGCCGGCGAAAGGCTTGTCGCACGCGCGGCCAAGAGGTCCGCCGCTGGCCCGGGGAAGAGGCGGCGAACGAGACCTGCTGCGTCGGCAAGTCTTTGCGCATCGAGCTTGGTATCGATTCGCCCTGCCTTGCCGTCGAAACTGCCGTGCGCGCTCAAATTCATCCCCCCGAGGCCAGTGACATCGAGCTTTTCGAGCGTCATGTGGGGGCCGGTCTTGGTAAACTTCAACGCAATCTGGCCGGCGTCGATCGGTCCTTGCCCGGCATCGGCGACCTTGATTGCATGGCTGTCGAGCCGCAGCGACAAGTCCATGGGTTTCATGCCCTCGAAGACCGCATGCATGTCGGGCAGATGATCGAGATCCAAAGCCTGAGCCGCAAGATCGGCATAAAAACGCGGCGGTTCGCCAGCAATTGAGCGCGTATAGGCGACCGAACCCGCAAGCGTCGAGCGATCGAGGCGCAGGCGTAGTTCGTTGCCGACGAAACCGACCGACGAAACATTGGCTTTTCCGGCGACTTCGAGACTGCGGAAGGGCACGGCCATGCCCGCCGCGCCGAGGTCGGGCAAATTCACTGCAATCCAGTCTTTGATCCGCCCGAGATCGCCGATGCCGGCATCGATTTGGCCGTCGAAGGCCGGAGCGCCGCCGGTTTCGATCTCTCCGTCGAGCAGGAGGCGGCTTTGGCCAGGGCCCTGGCCCTTGAGCCGGAGTGCTGCCCCGGCGGCCGTGCTTAAGCCAAGCGTTCCCGAGACGTCCGTGAAGGTCTCATTGCCGAGCAGCAAGGATTCGATCGCGCAATCGAACGCGAGAGGAAGTTCCGCAGGTGCAGCCCGCGCGATCCAAGCGCGGACGGCGGTCGCCAGGCGCTGCGGCGCGGGCGGCGCGCCCTGTTCGGCGAGAAGCCGGTCGAGGTTCACCTGTTTGGCTTTGAAGCCAACATGCAAGTGCGGCGTCGCGCCCAGGTCGAATTCGGCAGCGCCGCCAAGGCTCACGGAATGGTCATCATCGCCGAGCCGCAGATCCAAATCCGCGATCCTTGCCTCGCGCAGCTCGGCATGCAGCGTGCCGCTGGCGCGCCACGGCAGCGCGATCACGTCTTCCGCGTGGCCAGACAGCGTGAGCCGCGCGTCGAGAACGGGCAAAGCCGCGGCGAGGCCGCGCGGATCGAAGCCGAGGCTGCCGTCGAGATCGGCACGTGGATGGGCGCTCGTTTCGTCGAGAATGAATTTGAAGCGTAGGCGATCATTCTCTCGTGTCGCCGTCGAAAAGCGAAACGCGCTCGTCTGAGCGCCGCGACCGAAATGTCCCTGGCCTTTGAACGGCCCTTCGAGGGAAGGCGCTTCGGCCTCGAGATCGAGCCCTTCGAAAGCATAGTTTCGGCTGGTCGCGGGATCGACGATCGAGATTGAGCCGTCTTGCAGCGAGATCCGTTCGAAGCGGAGGTCCCCGTTGAGGCCCGCGAGTCCAGGCAGGTGGACGGTCCCATCGTCGATACCGAAGCGAAATTGTGGCCGCAAGAGCCGCGCTTCGACGAAATCCACGTCGCCGCGCAGAAGCGGTGCAAGCGCGATTTCAAGCCGAATTTCCTCGATCTTGGCGGTGGACTTGCCGGACGGGTCGATGATTTCGACGGCACCGAGCAGCAAATAGGGCGTCGGCAGCAATTTCAGGTCGATCGGCCCATTGATATTCACATCGGCGCCAAGAATTTCCGAGATTCGCGCCGTGATTATGTCGCGTTGATCGTTCCAGTTGACGAAATAAGGCACCGCCAGTGCGGCGCTCAAAACGACAATGACGAGGATCGCCAGGATGGTGAGAAAATAACGCAAGTGTGTCGATATCGCTGGAGTAGGGGCAGCGCAGAATAGCGCTTTTCATGGCGCGAGGGTGACGGTGCAGGGAGGGCTTTTCTCAAGGCGTACGCCCAATCCTAGCCCGAATTGATTTGTCCGAGCGATAAATCGACGCGCCAAATCAAATGATTCGAGCAGGCGTCAGAAAACGGGGTCGTTTTTCCGGTCTTGCTCGATAAAATTGGCTAGAGCGGGATGAGGAAAAGCGGGCACCGGTTTTCCGGCGCAATCAAGTTTATGCAGATTGCGTAGACTTATTCTGCATATCCCACTTTAAATTATTAGAATCAATCACGTTCATGATTTTAGATTGATTCAATCCAAAATCATGAACGTGATCTGACGCGGAGCGGCGGAAGCGAACCGCAGGGCGCCTAAACCGCCACGATCTTCCCCGGATTCATGATGTTCTTCGGATCGAGCGTGCGTTTGATCCTTGCCATGAAGTCGAGCGTCGCGGCGTTAAATTCAGCGCTCATATATTTCATCTTGGCTTGACCGATTCCGTGTTCGCCCGTGCAGGTCCCCTCCATGGCAAGCCCGCGATGCACGAGCCGCTCCAAAAAAGCTTCGGCTTGGGCAATTTCTCGTCGGTCTTCGACGTCGACGAGCAAAGTGACGTGGAAATTGCCGTCGCCGACGTGACCGACGATCGGCGCGACGAGACCATGGGCGGCTGCGTCCGCCTGCGTCATCGCAATACATTCGGCGAGCCGCGAGATCGGCACGCAAATATCCGTCGCGACCGCTTTGGCGCCGGGCCGCAAAGCGCACTGCGCCCAATAGGCGTCGTGGCGGGCCTGCCAGAGACGGCTGCGCTCCTCGGGTTGCACGGCAAAGCGGAACGGACCTCCGCCATGCTCCGCGGCGATTTCACCGAAACGCGCGGTCTGTTCCTTGACGCCTGATTGCGAGCCATGGAATTCGACGAAAAGCATCGGCGTTTCCGGCAGGTCGAGCTTCGAATAGGCGTTGAACGCCTGCACCGTCAAAGCGTCGGCAAGTTCTATGCGGGCGATCGGCAAGCCCGATTGAATAGTCTGAATCACGCTCTCGCAAGCGGCTGCAACACTCGGGAACTGGCAGGTCGCGGCCGAAATCGCCTCGGGAATGCCGGCGAGCCGCAAGGTGATTTCGGTGATGATGCCGAGCGTGCCTTCGGCACCGACGAATAGCCGTGTAAGGTCATAGCCCGCAGAGGATTTTTTCGCCCGACTGCCGGTTTTGACGACTTCGCCGTCCGCAGTCACGACACTCAGAGCCAAGACATTGTCCTTCATCGTGCCATAGCGAACGGCATTGGTGCCGGAGGCGCGCGTCGAAGCCATGCCGCCGAGGGAGGCATCGGCACCCGGATCGATCGGGAAGAAGAGACCCGTGTCTCGCAAATAGTCGTTGAGCGCCTTGCGTGTGACACCCGGCTCGACGACGCAATCGAGATCTTGTGCATGAACAGAGATGACGCGGTTCATCGCGGAAAGATCGATCGAGACGCCGCCACAAGGCGCGTTGACATGACCCTCGAGCGAGGTTCCGGTGCCGAAGGGGATGATCGGGATCAGGTTCGCCGCGCAGAGTTTGACGATTTCGGCGACGTCTTCACTCGATTGCGCGAAGACGACCGCATCCGGCGGCTGGTTTGCGACCCAGGTCAGCTGATTGGCGTGCTGGGCACGCACCGCTTCGGCGGTCGAAACGCGTGCGCCGAAACGCGTGGCCAGGGCCGCAATGACTTTGGCCAAAGCCGCAGGGTCGGGGCGCGTTGCGGGCACTGCAACCAAGCGCGGACCCGGCATTTTGTTCATTTCAATCTCCCATGCGGCGATGTTACCGACAATCGCCGACGGCGTCGAGGCAGGTCTCCGCCTCCGGCACCTTCTGTCATTCCCGGCTCGCGAAGCGAGGCCGGGAATCCGAATCATGCAGCTTGCCTTGGATGCTCGCTTTCGCGAGCATGACAGTGTTGTCGTCACATCTAGGAGTCGCCCATGGATCTCTTGACTGGCCTCGTCCTGCGCGATTGCGAGGAAAGCGACATCCCGGCCATCACCGCCATCTATCGTCATGCCGTGCTCCACGGCTATGGGACGTTCGAGATCGATCCGCCCGATGAAGCGGAGATGCATGCAAGACGAAGCCGACTCGTCGCCGGAAATTATCCTTATATCATTGCCGAATTGAGAGGCAGCGTCATAGGTTATGCCTATGCCGGTGCCTATCATCTGCGCGCCGCTTACAAAATGACCGTCGAGGACTCGATCTACGTCCGCGACGGATTTCAAGGCCGCGGCGTCGGAGATAGATTGCTGCAACGCCTCGTTGAGAGGGCGGCATCTGCGGGATTCCGTCAAATGGTGGCCGTCATCGGCGACAGCGCCAACAAGGCGTCGATCCGGCTTCACGAAAAACACGGCTTCGCGCATGTCGGGACGCTGCGCGACGTTGGCTTCAAGAAGGACCGCTGGCTCGATGTCGTGATCATGCAGCGGACTTTGGCGACGCCGGCTGGCTGACTGGCAGCCACCCTCTCCCATTGGGAGAGGGTCTGCTCACGCACTCACTTTGTCGAGACGCCCGAGCGCTTCGGCATTGAGGACGATCTTCGTCGCGTCGAGAATTTCGTCGAGCTGGGCAAGGCTCGTCGCGCTGACGATCGGCGCGGTAATGCCAGGCTGAGCGAGGAGCCAGGCGAGCGAGATCTGCGCCGGCGTCGCCGCGAGATCGGTAGCTATCTTGCCAAGTTCGGCAAGCAGCTTGAAGCCGTGCGGATTGAGGTATTGCGCGACCCCGCGGCCGCGGGCGCGTCCCGCAACATCGTCGGTGCTGCGATATTTGCCGGTGAGGAAGCCGCTCGCGAGCGAGTAATAAGGGATGACGCCGAGCCCTTCTGCGACGCAGAGATCCTGCTGCGGGCCTTCGAACAGCCCGCGGTTGGCTAGGTTATAATGCGGCTGCAGGCTGACGTAACGCGGCAGGCCTTTGGCCTTGCTCACGGCCAGAGCTTCGGCGAGCCGCGGTGCCTCGTAATTCGAGGCGCCGATCACGCGGACCTTGCCGGCAGCGATGAGACTCGCGAAGGCCTCGAGCGTTTCTTCGAGCGGGACCGAAGCATCGTCGGCATGCGCCTGATAAAGGTCGATGTAATCGGTCTTGAGACGCCGCAGCGAGGCCTCCACGGAGGCGATGATATGGCTTTTCGAGAGGCCTTTGCCGCCGGCTTGCATGTCCATGCCGACCTTCGTTGCGATCAGGATCTTGTCGCGCGCGCCACCCCTGGCGAGCCATTTGCCGATGATGGTCTCGGATTCGCCGCCGTGATGCCCCGGCACCCAGATCGAATAGACATCGGCCGTGTCGATCATCGAAAAGCCGCGTTCAACGAAACGGTCGATGAGCGAAAAGGAGGTCGTCTCATCGGCAGTCCAGCCGAAGACATTGCCGCCGAATATGATCGGTTCAAAAGCGAGGCTGGAGGTGCCGAGAGTGCGTTTTGCCATGTGAATATCCATCAAGAGCCGCGGCGAATGGTTGCCGGCGGCATAATGCGGAAAATCCGGCGCGATTCAATACAACGCGCGACCGGACCGCTCAGCGGCTTCTCACGGCGATCTCATGCAGTGGCGCACGAGCGCCGTTTCCTCTCGGGGACCTACGCCGCGTTGACGGCGATGCAGAATGGATATACATTATAGTCATTGTATATCCAAAGAAATGGTCATGGGAGATCGTCATGCAGGTGGCAAAATGGGGCAACAGCCTTGCGGTTCGTATTCCCGCCGCCGTCGTCGAGGCGCTGGAATTGAAGGAGGGCGACGATATCGAGATCCGCATCGCCGATCGGCGTGAACTGGAAGTGTCCCGCAAGCCCGATCGAGGCGAGTTCTTGAAGAGGTTAAGGGCATTCCGCGGGCGGTTGCCGGCGGACTTCAAGTTCGATCGGGACGAGGCGAATGCCCGCTAAGCAAGATTGCGTTGATCCGGCAACGCAATCTCGCTTAGCCTTTTTTGATTCAGCATCATTTTCTTCCGAAAACCGGGGGCCACTTTTCGGAAATGATGCTTAGCTTCTTCGATACGAACGTTCTGCTGTATTTGGCTTCCGACGAGCCCACGAAGGCGGATCGGGCGGAAATGCTCATTGCCGATGGCGGCATGATCAGCGTTCAGGTGCTGAACGAGATCGCTAATGTCGCCCGCCGTAAGATGGCGATGTCGTGGCAAGAAATCCACGGCTTCTTGGCAAACTTGCGGGGTCTGTTGCCTGTCGTGCCAGTGACCGTCGAGACCCATGAGGTCGGGATTGCTCTGGCAGAGCGGTACGGGTTTGCGACCTACGACGCCATGATCGCGGCATCGGCGATTCTGAGCGGCTGCGACACGCTTTGGTCGGAGGATATGCAGCACGGCTTGATGCTCGATGATCGATTGCGCATCGTCAATCCGTTCCGCTCATCCTGACATGATCAAGGACGATGTCGCGTAGCGGCAGTCTGCCTTGCTTCAATCTTCCTTGAAGCCGTATTCCTGGACCCCCTGTTCGGCCCCGTAATATTTGTAGGGCAGGAACTTGCCCGATAGGGTGAGCTTCACCCGGTCGCCCTTGGGATTGGCCAGCCGCTCGATCTGCATGTCGAAATCGATGGCCGACATGATGCCGTCGCCGAATTCTTCCTCGATGAGGGCCTTCCATGCGGGCCCGTTCACCATGATGAGCTCATAGAAGCGGTAGAGCAGCGGATCGGTCGGCGGCATCGGCGTGCCGCGATCGGGCACTTCGTTGAGCATTTTCTCTTCGAGTTCGGACAGACCGAAAAGCGCCGCGGCCTTTTTCGCGAGAGGTTTGACGAGCTTCATCTGGCCGAGCAGGGCGCCGACGATGAGCACGTCCGACAGGCCGCCGATCTGGCTTGTAATATATTTCCAGCTCCAGCCTTTTGCGCGTTTGATGTCGAGGATTTTTTCGGTCAGTTCTTCGCGTATCATCGCAAACTCCCTTCAAACGATTCTCGCATCGCCCCGGCGCCCGGCCGTCGCAGAAACAGGCGCCGGGTTGGCGCCGAGATCTCCGCCTTGCAAGCAAGAGATGGGCCCAGTTGCGAACATATGTCATCTCATGGCCACGCACGGTGGCCAAGGCGCGGCGCGGAACGGCGTATCTTAGCCTGAGCCTCGGCAACGTGCCGCCACATTTGCTGTTAACGGGCTGCGTTTCCACCGGGCTTTGGTGCCCGCGGGTCGACAGAGAGAGGCAAAGGCCCCACATTAGCCTCGATGATTCGTCTTTCGTTCTCTGCTCCGCTGCCGCAGCAAGCCTTTTTCCCTGCGGGCCTGCGGTTTCCAGCGGTGAAGGTGCAAGAGCTTGAGTAATCCCTCGGCACGCGGCCAAGTCGAAGAACAGGCTTTCGGCTATGAAGCGCCCGGCATCCGTCCTGGCGGGATTGCCGCGCGGGCGCGAGCTGCCGGCCGGCATTACCTCGATGGCTTGAACGCCGAGCAGCGCGCGGCCGTGGAAGCGCTCGACGGGCCGGTTTTGGTGCTTGCGGGGGCGGGTACCGGCAAAACGCGCGTGCTGACCACGCGAATCGCCCATATTCTGGCGACGGGCGGCGCCTATCCCAGCCAAATTCTCGCCGTGACCTTCACCAACAAGGCCGCGCGGGAAATGAAAGAGCGTGTCGCCGTCCTGGCCGGCCCCGTTGCGGAAGGCATGCCTTGGCTCGGCACGTTCCACGCGATCGCCACCAAGATCATCCGTCGGCACGCCGAACTCGTCGGGCTCAAATCCTCCTTCACGATTCTCGACACGGATGATCAGATCCGCTTGCTGAAACAGGTCCTCGCGGCCGAAAATATCGACGACAAGCGCTGGCCGGCGCGCAGCCTGGCCTATCAGATCGACGCCTGGAAGAATCGCGGCCTCGACCCGGCTCATGTGCCGGCGGGCGAAGCGGCGGCGTTCGCCAATGGCAAAGGCCAAAGCCTCTATGCGCTCTATCAAGAGCGATTGAAGATTTTGAATGCCGCCGATTTCGGCGACCTGCTGCTCGAATGCCTGCGCCTGTTTCGCGAAAACCCCGATGTCTTGAAAGATTATCAGACCCGCTTTCGCTTCATGCTCGTCGACGAATATCAGGACACCAACACGGTCCAATATTTATGGCTGCGGCTGCTGGCACAAGGCCGCCACAATGTCTGCTGCGTCGGCGATGATGATCAATCGATCTATGGCTGGCGCGGCGCCGATGTCGACAATATTCTGCGCTTCGAGACGGATTTTCCCGGTGCGAAAATCATTCGCCTCGAGCGCAATTATCGCTCGACGGGCCATATTCTCGGCGTGGCCGCAGGACTCATCGCGCATAATCAGGGCAGGCTCGGCAAGACGCTGTTCACCGATGATGAAGACGGCGAAATGCCGACCGTCACCGGTGTCTGGGATTCCGAGGAAGAAGCCCGCACCGTCGGCGATGAGATCGAAGCCTTGCAGCGCAAGGGCCACGCGCTCGAAGATGTCGCGATCCTCGTGCGCGCCTCGTTTCAGATGCGCGAATTCGAAGAAAGGTTCATCACGCTCGGCCTGCCTTATCGGGTGATCGGTGGGCCGCGCTTTTATGAGCGCGCCGAAATTCGCGATGCACTTGCTTATCTGCGCTGCGTCGCGCAGCCAGACGATGATCTCGCATTCGAACGCATCTTCAACGTTCCAAAGCGCGGCTTGGGCGATGCGACTTTGCAGCTCCTGCATGATCACGCGCGGCGTGAACGCATGTCTTTGATGCAATCGGTCCGCCTGATGGTCGAGACGGAAGACCTGAAGCCGAAGCAAAGGCAGGTTCTGCGTGAACTCCTCGCCGATTTCGCCCGCTGGCGCGCTTTGATCGATGCAAAGCCGCAGGGCGAACTCGCCGAAATGATTCTTGAAGAATCCGGCTATACCGACATGTGGAAGAAAGACCGCACGGCGGAGGCGGCCGGCCGGCTCGAGAACCTGAAGGAACTTGTTCGATCGATGGAGGAATTCCCCGATCTTTCGGCTTTCCTCGAACATGTCTCGCTCGTCATGGAGGCCGAGACGAAGGATGTCGAAGATCGCGTCTCGATCATGACGTTGCATGCGGCCAAGGGCCTCGAATTCGAGACGGTGTTTCTGCCGGGCTGGGAAGAGGGGCTTTTCCCGCATCAAAGATCGCTCGATGAGCAGGGCCGGGCCGGGCTCGAAGAAGAACGCCGCCTTGCTTACGTCGGCCTCACGCGTGCAAAGCGCCGTGCGAAAATCTATTTTGCCACGAACAGGCGCATCCGCGGCCTGTGGCAGACGACGATTCCCTCGCGTTTCATCGACGAACTGCCGAGCGATCGGGTCGAAGTTGTCGAGGCGGCCTCCGGCAATGCCTATGGCGGTTATGCGCAGTCGCGCTTCGCCAATATGGACACGTATGCCTCGTCTTATTCGACGCCCGGCTGGCAAAGGGCGCAGGCGCGGGCGCAAGAGGACACGAAGAACAAAAATACGCAGAGCAGGAGCGGCCCGCACCACGCGCCTTTGCAGATCGAAGGCGAGCTCGTCGCGAAATCCTCCGTCGGCTCGTCGTTTAAGAATGGCGTGCGGGTGTTCCACGTCAAGTTCGGCAATGGGACGGTCGCCGCCGTCGACGGCAACAAGCTCACCGTCGATTTCGACAAGGCCGGCCGCAAGATGGTGCTGGAGACGTTTGTGCAGGCGGGGTGAGGTAAAAGGGCCGGGCGGTGTGAGATTTTGAGCGCACGCGGCTAGCGCGAAAATTGGTCGACGCCACGTGAAGTTGACGTAACGTGAAAATTAGATGACGGAGCTATTGCGCAGGCGGAAAGATTCCTATCAATAAGTAGGCACTTGCAATCACCGGAATGCGTGCCGCATGCTCACCAACAGCCGCGAAATCAAAGCCCGCCTCGAGCGTGAGGGATGGATTCTCGTGCGCGTGAAGGGGTCGCATCACCACTTTCGTGATCCATCGACCGGAAAGATGGTCGTTCTTCCGCACCCCAAGAAAGAAATTGCCGTCGGCACCGTGCGCGATATTTATCGGGCCGCAGGATGGGTCAAAGACTGATCAGGCGGCGGCTTGTCCATCAAGGTGGGGGGCTGGCACCGCAATCACCAAGACCGCATCCGCAAAGCTTTCCGCCCAGTGCGGATCGCGTTTCAGTTCGGAGAGATCGCGCGGCGCGGGAATGTTCTCTCGATCCGCGATCATCGCCTCGGTCCACAGCGAAATAGCCTCCGCCGCATTGGCGAAGACATCATCAATGTCGTCGGCAGCCGAAAAGCAACCCGGCGCATCGGGAAAGCTCAAACCATAAGAACTGTCCGGGTCTTTGTGGACGATGGCGATATAGGGCTTCATGATTTCCGATATGACGGTCAGGGCAGCACTTCACTTTCTACACCTAAACGAGTCCGACATAAAGGCCGGAATCATTGCCGCATTTGTCCTTGCGCGTTCGCCTCGAGCCATTCCAACACGCGTGGCATGACATCCGGCAATCCCAAGACGAGATGCCCGGCGCCCGGCACTTCGATGAATGTCTTCGGCTCATTCGCCAAATTAAAGAGTTGGGCGCCGAAACGCAGCGGAATGATCCCGTCGCCTGCGCCATGCGCGATCAAAATGGGAACGTGGATCTTATCGATCAGTTGGTCCGAATGGAAGCGGTCCCACATCAAGTACCGCACCGGAAACATCCAATAAGCGGCGGCGGCGACATCTATGGTCGAGGTATAGGGCGAATCCAGAATCACCGCCGCGAAGGGCTTCCTTGCCGCGAGCGCGACAGCGACGCCGGTGCCGAGCGATTCGCCAATCGTGACGATCTTGCTCGCATCATAGCCGAGGCTCGTGGCTTTGCGATAAGCGGCATCGGCGTCTTGGTGGAGACCCGCTTCGGTCGGGCGGCCGGTCGAGCCGAAATAGCCGCGATAGCTGGTGGCAAGAAGACCATTGCCATCTCTCGTCAAGGCCGCAAAGCGCGGCACGCGATCGACCAGGCTGCCGCCATTGCCGTGGAAATAGAGGAGAAGCGGCTTGCCTGCTGCCGCCGGAATATGCCAGGCGACAAGAGTTTCGCCATCCGCGGTTTCGACCTCGAGCGCATGCGCGCTCGCAAGACCTGCCTCGGATGGGCTCGACGTGCCGGCGCGAGGAAAATACAGCAAAGCGCGCTGCAGCGATGTCACGACGACGAGGAGTACGACATAAGATATCGCTGCGATCAAGAAAACCAACCGGGCTACCTTCATTGCGCGCATATGCGGACGCTGCCGTTTCCGCCCCACATGGCACAGGGCGAGAATCCGAATCTGTAGGTCCCGCTTGCCGGCGCACGGAAACTCAATTGGCCGCTGTCCATGTCGGCCGACACGAAGAAGCCGTTCGGTCCCGAAGCATCCGGCGTACGGATACGCCAATAGGTCTTGGTCTTATTTGTCTTCGGATCGAATTCGGCAGCTTCGCCTTCCATGTGGACATCGAGCGCTTGATTGCGGGTGAAATCGCCGACGAAAGTCGTGGCATTGCCGTCATAGGCCCAACACGTCTTTCCGGGCTCGAAATGAATGGCGACGAGTTTTTCATGATTGCAAGAGCTCGCAAGAGCGACATGCGGCTGACATGAGAAGGTGATCAGCCCAAGCAGTAATGCATAGCGTGTTGTCCGCATGGCAAAGCTCCCGAATACATTCAACCTAATAACATTATACCACGAGACTCGCCGCCGATCTCGTGACATCGTAGTTTGGCGCCGATAGGGTGGGACGCATCTGCGCTCCACTGATCGGGAACGGCTTCCGGCTGCGGCGAAAGAATTCACCTTATTGCCGTTCGAGCTTCTCCATGCTACCCGGCTTGCCATGCTCGAAGGTCTGCCGCCCAATAATGCCGCTCATGTAATGCGTCTGCGCTGCGATGAAACAACGGCGCGCAATATCGCCGATATTGTCGTCGAGACCTTCGATCCGGCCGATACGGCCGCGGCCGCCTTCGAGGAAGCGGCGAATACGAAAGATTGGAAAGAGGGACCGTGGGTCGTCGAAGTCTATTTCGGCCGCGCACCTGACGAAGCGGCGGTGCGGGAACTCGTCGCCGTCGCCGCCGGACCTGACGCGGCCCGCAATTTAAGCTTTGGTCGCGTCGTCGCGCAGGACTGGATCGCCGCCTCCCTCGCAGGACTGGCGCCGGTGCGGGCGGGCCGCTTTGTCATCCATGGTGCACATGACCGCGTCGCGGCGCGGTGCAATGATCTTGCAATCGAGATCGAAGCGGCGCTCGCATTCGGCACCGGCCATCATGGCTCGACGCGCGGCTGCCTGCTGATGCTCGATCGCATCGCTCGGCGGCGCCGTCCGCGCGGCATCCTCGATATTGGCACCGGCAGCGGCGTTCTTGCGATCGCCGCGGCGAAAATCTTTAAAAGGCGCGTCGAGGCCGGCGACTTGGATCCGGTCTCCGTTGCCGCGGCCAGATCCAATGCGCGCCATAACGGCGTCGCGCAACATGTCCGCCCGGTCGTCGCGCGCGGCACCCGGCACCCGGCGCTGCAGCGCGGGGCGCCCTATGATCTCGTCTTCGGCAATATCCTGGCGAAGCCGCTGCGCGGCTTGGCGCCGGCGCTCGCAAGGCTGACGGCGCCGGGGGGCGAGATCGTCCTTTCGGGCCTGCTCGCCCGCGATGTCGCAGGCGTCGTCAGCGCTTATCGCATGCAGGGCCTGGCTTTGGCCGCTCGCCTCAATGTCGACGGCTGGGCGACGCTTCTCATGCGGCGAGGACAGGTTTCCTGTCGGGCGTCGCAGCAGCACCGCGGGTCTCAGCCCCCTTGACTCCTCTCTCGAATTTAAGTTTTTTCGCGGCGCATACGAAAATTCGAAAGCGGCCCAACGGTCATTATCCATGACTGGTGGGATGAGGAGCCTGTATGAGTAATGATATTGGTGTTGTGATCGTCGGTGCGGGGCATGGCGGGGTTCAGCTCGCAGCCTCGCTCCGCGAGGAAGGTTTTAGCGAGGCAATCGTGCTGTTGGGGGATGAAAAGGATCTCCCCTATCAAAGGCCGCCTTTGTCGAAAGCCTTCATGAAGCGGGAAACGCCGGACGACGGCGTGCTTCTACGCGGTCCCGATTTCTATGCGCAGCAGACGATCGACCTTCGGCTCGGCGAAAGAGCCGTCGAAATCGAGTCGGTGGGCCGGACTTTGCGTCTCGCCTCAGGATCGCGCATCCCCTATTCGAAACTCGTGCTCGCCACGGGTGGCGTGCAAAGGTCCTTGCCGATCGAGGGCGCCGAACTCGATGGCGTCTTCTCTTTGCGTACGCTCGCCGAAGCACGCCTCCTGCGCGAGAGGCTCGAGGCCGCGCAAAGCGTGGTCATCATTGGGGCCGGGTTCATTGGGCTCGAATTTGCGGCTGTCGCCGCGGCGAAAGGCCGGAAGGTCAATGTCATCGAGCTCGCGGCGCGGCCCATGGCGCGCGTCGTCACGCCGGAGACTTCGACGTTCTTTGCAAAAGCGCACGAAGCCTTCGGCGTCGATTTGAACTTCGCCACGAGCGTCACCGCGATCAAGGGCGCGGGCGGCCGCGTGAGCGAAGTGGTCTTGACGGACGGCCGTATTCTCGCCGCCGATCTCGTCCTTATAGGCGTAGGTCTCGCGCCGAGCATCGAACTGGCAAACTCCGCCGGCCTCGATTGTCCAAACGGCGTCAGCGTCGATGCACAGCTTACCACCAGCAATCCGGACATTTTCGCAATCGGCGATATCGCCCTGCACCCCAACCCCTTTGCCGGTCGTCCGCTTCGATTGGAATCGGTGCAAAACGCGACGGATCAGGCGCGCGTCCTCGCCAAACACCTCACCGGCAAGCCGGCGCATTATGAATCCGTGCCCTGGTTCTGGAGCGATCAGGGCGATCTCAAATTGCAGATGGTCGGCTTTCTCGAGGACTGCGACAAGATCATCCTGCGCGGCGCCTACGAAGAGCGTGCCTATTCGCTGTTCGGCTTCAAGCACGGGCAGCTGACCGGCGTCGAATCGGTGAACAAGGGGGGCGACCACATGATGGCGCGCCGTCTGATCGGCGAAAAGATCCCGATCTCGCCGGAACTTGTCGCCGATCCCGCGGCCGATTTGAAGGCTTTGTTCAAGCCGCGGCGTTGAAGAGCTGGTGGGCGAGCTGCAGCCGATATCAGCCCCGGAGGCGTTGAGAAATGATGACTGATGAATATTGACAATCATCACTAATCATGCTTCATGAGGCAATCGCCCCTTTCGGAGGCCATTGTCATGAACTCAGCCTGTCGCATCCGTTCAGCCATTTCCGCCGCATCTATGGGCGTGGTGACGCTCGCGCTCGCGGCTTGCTCGGAGGCGTCGAGCCAGAACCAGTCTTCAGCGGCCCGGGCCGTCCTCGTTCAGCCCGTGCACTATGTGTCGGAGGCAGGCCAGCGCAGCTTTGTGGCCTCGATCCGTCCGCGCATCGAGGCTGATCAGGGCTTTCGTGTCGCCGGCAAGGTCGCGGCGAGAAAAGTCGAAACGGGTCAACTGGTGCATGCAGGAGATGTTCTCGCCACGCTCGACCCGACCGATCTGCGCCTGCAGTTCGAACAGGCCGAAGCCGAGCTCGCCGCGTCCCGCGTGGCGCTGCAACAAGCGAGTGCGGACGAACTCCGCACCGCGCAATTGCGCAAGGCCGGCTGGGCCGCGCAAGCCGTTTATGAGCGGCAGCAAACGGCGGCAGAGGAGGCTCGCGGGCGTAATTCGCGCGCCGACCGCGCCGTCGAGCTGGCCCGCAATGCTCTCGATTACGCCACGCTGCGCGCCGATGCCGACGGCGTCGTCACGGCAACTTTCGTCGAGCCTGGGCAGGTTGCGCTTGCCGGCCAGGCTGCGGTTCGCATTGCGCGTCTCGCCGAAAAGGAAGCCGTCGTCGCTCTGCCGGAGACTTTCATCCCGCAGGCGCGTAACGGTGAGGCCAGCCTCACTTTGTGGTCACAGCCCGGCAAGGTCTGGCAGGCTCGCCTGCGTGAGTTGAGCCCGGCTGCCGATGCCGCGACCCGCACTTATGCGGCGCGGTTCTCGATTCCCGATGCGGACGCGAGTATAGCGCTCGGCATGAGCGCGACGCTCACCGTCACCAAGCCAAATGATCAAGCCATCGCGCGCGTGCCGCTGTCTGCCGTGTTCAACCAGGGGCAGGGGTCGCAAGTATGGACCGTCGACGCCGAAAACCGCGTCGCGCCGCGCCCGGTACGCATCCTGAGCTATGACGCGCGCGACGCGCTCGTGACGGAGGGCGTTGCAGAAAACGATCTCGTCGTGACGCTCGGCGTTCAACGCCTGGAACCGGGCCAAAAGGTGCACGCCGTAACCCAGCTCTCTTTTTAACCCACCCCTTGCCAACTCTCCTCTTGTCGCGGAGCGGCCCATGCGTCGGCTCAATCTTTCGGAATGGGCGGTCGGCCACCAAGCCCTCGTTTTTTTCTTCATCGTCATCCTCGCCGTCGGCGGTGTCACCTCTTACTTCCGGCTGGGCCGGGCCGAAGACCCTTCCTTCACCATCAAGCTCGCCAACGTAACGGCAGTGTGGCCGGGCGCGACTGCGCAGGACATGCAAAACCAGGTTGCCGATCAAATCGAGAAGAAGCTGCAGGACCTCCCCTATTTCGATCGGGTGCAGACCTATACGAAACCCTCCTTCACGGCGATGCAGGTCATCTTCAAGGACACGACGCCACCTGCGCAAGTGCCCTGGCTGTTTTATCTGCTTCGCAAGAAAATCAATGACCTGCGCGGCGACTTGCCGGCAAACCTCATCGGCCCCGACGTCAATGACGAATATGGCGACGTCGATTCCGCCCTCTATATGATCACCGGCGAGGGTGCCGATTACGCGCAGTTGAAGCGCATTGCGGAGTCGATGCGGCAACGTCTCCTCAAAGTTCCCGACGTCGTGAAGGTCAGCCTCTACGGCGTGCAGGACCAGAGAATCTTCGTCGAATTCAGCCAGGCCAAACTCGCCAATCTCGGCATTGCGCCGCAGACGATCTTCGATTCGCTGGCGCGCCAGAATGCGGTCAATGCCGCAGGCGTTTTCGAGACCAGCGCAAACCGCATTCCCTTGCGCATCTCGGGCGCTCTCGTTGGCGCCAGCGCGGTCGCCGAGACGCCGGTGGAGGCGAGCGGCCGTGTGTTTCGGCTCGGCGACGTCGCGAATATCACGCCGGGGTTCAAGGACCCGCCGGATTTCCTCGTGCGTCAGCGCGGCGAGCCGGCCCTCGGTATCGGCGTCGCCATGGCCAAGGGCGCCAATATTCTGACGCTCGGCAAAGCGCTGGAAACGGCAATGAGCGAGATTCGCGCGGTAACGCCGATCGGCATCGACATCGAGCAGATCGCGGATCAGCCCAGAATCGTCGATCATGCGGTCGGCGAATTCACCCGTTCGTTCGTCGAGGCGCTCGTCATTGTCCTGTTGGTGAGCTTTCTGTCGCTCGGCCTGCGCACCGGCATCGTCGTCGCGCTGACGGTTCCCCTCGTGCTCGCCGTCGTCTTCATCGTCATGAACGCGGCGGGGATGGATCTGCAGCGGATTACGCTCGGCGCATTGATCATCGCGCTCGGGCTGCTTGTCGACGACGCCATTATCGCCGTCGAAATGATGGTCGTGAAAATGGAACAGGGGGTCGACCGTTTCAGGGCGGCGACCTATGCTTGGGAATCGACCGCCTTCCCCATGCTGAGCGGGACGCTGGTCACCGCGGCGGGATTCCTCCCCGTCGGCTTTGCAGCCTCCACGTCGGGTGAATATGCAGGCGGCATTTTTTGGGTCGTGACGATCGCGCTTCTCGCCTCCTGGGTCGTGGCAGTCGTCTTCACACCTTTCATCGGCGTCAAACTTTTGCCCGATCGCGCCAAGGCCTCGCTGCATCGCGATGCCGAAGCGATCTACCACTCGCGTCTCTATCGCCTGCTGCGCGCGGTCATCACCTGGTCGGTTGGCCATCGCGGTCTTGTCGTCGCCGGGACGATCGGTATTTTCGCCATCGCGGTCGTCGGCTTCGGCCATGTACCGAAGCAGTTCTTCCCCATTTCCGAGCGGCCGGAACTGTTCTTCCAGATGCGGCTGCCGGAGGGCACCGCGATTGCGACGACACTCGCCACGGCGAAGAAAGCCGAAGCGCTGGTTGCCGGCGATGCAGA
>JBKQHN010000186.1:0-23332 GCA_052148755.1 Beijerinckiaceae bacterium
CGGACGAATCATCAGGGCCAGCGGGTCTCAACCCGCGTGCAAACAGGCCGAAGACATGACCGCACCCGAGATGTTCGCAAAGCCCTTAAAAACCCTTGACAAGGGGCGCCGTCCAGACATGACAGTGTACTCAATTGCAAATTATTTGACAGTTCCACAAAACGAACCCAACGAAGGCGTGGCGGGCAGAAGGCCCATTAAGTGCACTGTCACTGTAATCCTGTAATCCGCCTGCTGCCAGCGTGAGCAACGACTGCCGCAGCTTTTGAGGCTTGGTAGAGAAAAGCAAATCAGTCTCCCCCGGCAAAGCCGGGGGAACTCGCGTTTGCGCTAGCCGGACTCGGCACAACATTTTAATCGCATCTGACGAAGCTGAAGCCTTTGCAGGCGTCGCCTTCGCAATACTGGTGCGCTCCGATGACGTAAGTATGCCCCGGATGAAAGATTTCCCAGCTCAGAGCGCGCTCGAAGCCGCGGGTCTGGCAGAACTGAGTGGCGCCGGCCCAACCGCATTCATGCGCCCACACCGCGCACCAATCGACGATGGCTCCATGCGATCTGGGGTAATGAAAACCGCTGCCGGGCCGATAGTCAACGGTCTCGATCGCTGTGTTCGACGTGCCGGCATTCAACGCAAGACGCGGCCCCAGTGGCGCCGCATTCAAACTTTGCACTCCAAGACAGCCGAGAAAAACGCCAAAACAAAGGGCAGTTCCGATTGTTTTCATTGCACTTCTCCTATGTTGTCAAAGCGCCGGTCAGGATCGATGGCGCCAACCACCCTTAGTCGCGGAAAGCAGCAAAATGGTTCAAAGCGAGGCAACGATGCCGCGGAGCAGACGGTCTTCGACCGCGGCTCCCTATGCCCCGCGCCAAGCCATTTGTGGCTCAATTTGATTGTGGCAAAGCGCCGGATATTGGGTTTTTCCCGAACAAAGTGTTCAACCGATATCTGCCGCTCAATATTCAGCCCCCCTTTCAAAACTCCCTCACTTGCCGATAGCCCGCATGATCGCGTATTCATAAAACTCCGATCAGGACGGAAAGATGAGCCATGAAGATCGCCGTCGCCACCAAAGACTGGGTCGCGGTCAGCAGCCATGCCGGGCAGGCGCGGCGCTGGCTGGTCTTTGATCCCGCGGAACAAACTTTGGGTGAATCGCTGCCGCCGCCGACGCGCGTCGAATTGGCGAAGGAACAGCTGTTCCACCATTTCCGCGACGACGCCCCACACCCTTTGGACGGGGTGGAGATCGTTGTGGCAGGCAGCGCCGGCGATGGCTTCATCCGCCGCATGCGCAGGCGCGGTGCCGAAGTGCTGCTCACTGGGGAGACCGACCCGGCAACCGCGCTTGCCCGCATAATCGCCGGCGAAACGCTGCCGGATCAGCGTTTCGACATCACCACCAGTCTGTGCAAATTGCGCGACCTGTTTTCGCGCCACTGACGGGTAGCGCAGCCCATGCAATCGCGCGGTCCGTGGCGCATGGTGCGGCGTCACAGTACCCGCACAACGAGCCGAGCGGGATGATCTACAAGTTGAAGGCGTTCCGACAAGCTGGTGCTCAACCGACCCACGCCAGCTCGTCCATGCGACGGCGCAATAGCCGGGCAATAGATCACGATGATTTCGGCTTGCTTCGATCCAAATTCATGAACGGGATCAATTCTGACAATTTAGAACGGGATAGGCAGATAAGTCTACGCAATCTGCGTAAACTTGATTGCGTCGGAAAACTGATTCAGACTTTTCCTCATCCCGCTCCAATACCGACACCGCGTCCGTCTTGCAAAGAGGTGGCGGGCCATCCAACATTTCAATTTGTCTAAATCCCGTCACACATTTTTAGGCCTTGCTGTTTATCCTTTGTACAAACGCCCGCGCGTCGGCGTAAGCGTAGACAACAACCCCGGCGCAAAAAGTGACAGAGGCTTCCCTACCCGTCGGTATTGACCTTTCGCTCGTCGACGAAACTGTC
The DNA here is from genome assembly GCA_052148755.1 of Beijerinckiaceae bacterium. GTDB lineage: Bacteria > Pseudomonadota > Alphaproteobacteria > Rhizobiales > Beijerinckiaceae > Methylovirgula. Next base: position 1,980 of record JBKQHN010000186.1, read on the forward strand.
GGGTCGGGCTTCGCGCTGTTGAAATTTCCGCGGCGTCTCGAAGACGCTTTCGAGAGCGAAACCGGCCGGCAAAGATGCCGTCAGCTCGTTGTAGGCGCGTTCGTTGGTATCGCGATTTATGACCTCTTTCTCATTGCGGACTGGCAGCTAACCCCCGATGTATTTGGCACCGCGATCTGGCTGCGGCTCGCCGTGGTCACACCTGTCATCGTCGCCCTGACCTTGGCTTTCTATTTGGATCCGCCTCCGTTTTTGCGCGAATTGTCCCCCGTTGTCGGAACCTTTCTGGCGGTGGCAAGCTCGGCCTATCTGATGGTTACGAGCCAAAGTCCACACCAGGATAGCCAACATCAATCCATCATTTTGGCCGTTCTGTTCGTCACCCTCGTGCAGAGGGTGCGGTTCTGGTACGCGATCTCGGCCTGTTTGGGGTGTTTCGCACTTCACGCCGGCACGCTCAACCTGCTGCCCCACTACGCCTTCGAATCGAAACTTTCGGCCAACACGGTGTTTGCCTGCGTCGCCGTCTTTGCGCTGTTCGGCTCCTATAGATTGGAGCACGAGCTGCGTCTGACTTATCTGCTTTCATTGCGGGGACGTCTGCAAAACCACGAACTCAACATGGTCAGCAGGCGCGATCCGCTCACCGGACTCGGCAATCGCCGCTCGATGGACGAGGCCCTTGTGATATCTGAGCATGGCCCTTCCTTCGGCGATGAACTCGCCCTGGTGCTGTTGGATATCGATCACTTCAAGATGTACAACGATGTTTTGGGGCATCAGGCGGGCGATGTCTGCCTGACGCGCATCGCCGGCCTCATTCAGGACCAATTGCGCGATCGCGCCGATCACGCCTTCCGCTTCGGCGGCGAGGAATTCCTCGTCCTACTGCCCGCGACCAATTTGTCGAAGGCTATCGGTATCGCCGAGCGGATGCGGCACGCCATCAAAGAGGCGGCCATCCCGCATCCCGCGCTCTCCTCCGAGGCCGTCGTGACCGCCAGCTTCGGCGTAGCCTGCGCGATGCTCGGCAATGAAATACGCGCGGCGGAAATCCTCGCAAGCGCCGACGCCGCGCTCTACGCCGCCAAGCGCAATGGTCGCAATCAGGTCTGGCCGCCGCTGCCAATCGCGCGCCGCGCCGAGATTGCAGACTTGCCAGACCTAAGATCGATCGCAAGCTAGACATCAAACAGGGTGTGTTGTTGCTCGAGGGCGCCCGCCGCTCGACGAGAGCTCGGCCGGTAGAACAACGGCATTGACCCGAAAGTTTGATCCCTCGCGCGACCAGTGCGCCGCTGCTTGGCGCGGCCGTGGCTGCTCCACTGCGCTTCGTGCTGCGGGCCTCGAGACGTCGGTAAACCAGCCAAGATCGCGCCGCAAGGCGAAGCTGCTCCGACGATTTTTACCATGATGCTTTGGCCGTGCCGCGCTCGCAGATGCCAATAGAAGTCACGATTTAAAGTTGACTACTTGTTAAGGTGCAAATCTCAGACTGCATCGCGGGAACTTCGATCCAAGCGTTTTAACATCGGGGGGTCCGGCAATTCAAATGGGAGAGGGGATTCGCATTATGACTCTCGCGGCATTCCTTCTCTATTGGATTATCGTAGCGGCCTGGTTGGCCGTAGTGAGCACTGCCGGTCTGGCGTTTGTTCGCAATCCGCGGACATTCGGGGCGGTCAGACTTTTGCTGCTCGTCGTAATGATCGGCGCATTCCGCAATCTCTTCGAAAATTTCTATTTCGGTTTGTATTTTGGTGCGCAACACGGGTTCCTTTTCGCGGAAATTGGCACGCTCCTGAGCAATCCTTCCATCCTCATCGTCCCGAAGCTGATGGACCTTGCTGATGCCTGTTTGGTTGCTGGTGTGTTGCTATTGCGATGGCTGCCAATAGCCGCCAAAGAACGCTACGCGGCGGATAAAGAACTGCGGCAGAAATCCGCGGAGCTCGTACAGGAAATTGAAGAACGACGCCGCCTCTTTGAGACGTCGTTGGACCTCATTCTCGTGACGGATGGCTGGGGGAATTTCACGAGGGTAAGTCCCAGCGCGCTGGCAACCCTAGGCTATCGACCTGACGAGATGGTAGGCCGCAACGGCGCCGCATTCATCTACCCCCCAGACCTTGATCCGACGCGGGACGAAATGCGGCTTGCGCGACGCGGTCAGCACATACGCAATTTTGAAACCCGCTACGTCCACAAGAACGGCCATCTTGTCGAACTTGCCTGGTCGGGCGTCTGGTCAGAGCCGGAAAAGAGGCACTTCTTTTTCGGCCGCGATATAACGGAGAGCAACGCTGCTAAAGCAAAGTTGAGGTATTTGGCACTTTTCGATCAGCTCACCGGGCTGCCCAATCGATCCAGTCTCGAAATTGATCTTGCCGATTTGATGAAGAAGAGCTCTCAAGGCCGCGGCTCCGAGATCTCAATCGTTCTATTCGAGCTTGATGGATTCAAGGAGGTGAACAATACACTCGGATATTCCGTCGGCGACCGGGTTCTCCAAGAAATCGCAAACCGAGTCGTTGCGGTCGTTGATAGAAGCAGGCGCTTCTATCGAGTGGACGGTAATAAATTTGCACTCGCGCTACCCGATTGCAGCGATCCACTTGCCGCTAGCGACGTTGCGCGATCGATATTGAAGCAGTTCGACAGCAGCTTTCAAATCGCTGGATACCAAGTTTTTGTCGGAGCGAACGCGGGGATTGCCGTGGCGCCTCAAGATGGCTCCCGCGTCGACGATCTGCTGTCGAATGCGGACCTTGCACTGCATGACGCAAAGACGGCTGGCGGTCACGTCGTACGTCCCTATTTGCCGTTGCTGCGCGAGCGCGCCTGGGAGAGACAGCAACTGGGCAATGAACTTCGCCGCGCCTGGGCCAACCAGGAGTTCGTGCTGTATTTTCAGCCGCAGCTGCGCGTTCGTGACGAGGCGATCGTTGGCGCGGAAGCCCTTGTGCGATGGCAACACCCGCAACGGGGGCTTTTATCGCCGGGTTCATTTATAGAGTCGCTCGCGGAGAGCGCCATTGTTCTTGATGTCGGTCGATGGATTCTCACCAAAGCCTGCCAGACCGCGGCGGTGTGGCGCGCAAACGGGAACTCGTCAATTCGCATCGGCGTCAACGTGTTTCCAGCGCAATTCCGCCATGCGACATTGCTGAGTGATGTTCAGGCGGCCTTGGCGGAGAGCGGACTTCCGCCAGACGCACTTGACCTGGAAATCACCGAGAACATTGCGTTGGCATATGATGAAACGTTGCTCAAGCTCTTAACGGAGCTACGTTCGACGGGAGTCGGCCTGGCATTTGATGATTTTGGCACCGGCTTTGCCTCTTTAAGTTATCTCGCTCGATTTCCTTTCACCAGCATCAAAATCGATCGCAGCTTCGTGCAAAACATTTCCGGTGGGTCGGGCGCGGGAGATACCGCAATTGTCCGATCGATCATCGCTATGGCCCACAATCTCGGCCTCACGGTCACCGCCGAAGGTGTCGAAACTTCTGCCCAGATGGGCTTTCTCCGAGCGAGAAGATGCGATGAAGTGCAGGGGTTTCTTTTCGCCAAGCCCCTCCCAGCCGATGAGTTTGAGGCGATGATGATATCGGGCTGGCGGCAACCACATGCGCAACAAAAGGCTGTCGAATAGGTCGCGAACTTTCATGTTGCTTTCAAATCGACGACGTTTGCGGGCTGGCGTTGGGTTTCGGACGACTGGCCAATGTCGCGCGTCACGGAATCGTAAGCGAGATCGGACAAACGAGCATCGCGCGCAAGATGTGCGCCTATCTGCCCGCCAGACCACCAAGCTGCATGAACGGCTGTTCGGCTGAAAGACGTTCCGCGTTCTGTCCGTCACCACCGGCCATTGCCGGATGCAGTCCATGCCGGAGACCTGCGCCGGCTGCCTGCATGTTGCCGGCAGCTCCCGCGGGTCGTTTTCTATTGCGCGACGCGTCGATCGCTTGCCGACTGTCGCTGAATCGTGATAGTCAAATTTCAAGGTCGAAGATTTGACTGGCGGCAGCGGGCGAAGACGTTGCCTGAAAGGCAGGAGACCTGTCGGATGACAACAACGAAGACGATAGCGGGATTGATCGGCCCCACATTTATTGCAGTCGCTGTAAGTATGTTTTTGAACCTCGGCTCCTTGCCTGCCATGGTAGAGCAAGTCTCCCGCGACCCTGCTCTGGTCCTTATATCCGGCATTATTATTTTTGTCGCAGGGCTTGCTATCGTGCGCGCTCACAATCTTTGGAAAGCCGGTTGGCCGGTGATCGTGACAGTTCTCGGCTGGCTCTTTATGTTGTCAGGCGTTGTGCGAATACTGTTCCCGGCTCAGCTCGTCGCAATTGCGGCCGGGATTGTCCATAATACCGGGTTCATCGTTGGAGAATCCGTCATCATGCTCGCGCTTGGCTGCTTCCTTTCATTTAAGGCCTATAGTCAAAGTTGAGGCGGCAGCGCACCGGCATTCGCAAAAACCCACCGCTTTAACAACGCGGAAATCGTGGGGTGCGCGGCCATCCGGCGCGTGCAGCGACGGCGGATGGACTTTGCAGCATCCTTTGATCTAGCCGGAGCGCCGTGCGTCGAGCTTGTCCGCGTCGCGCCGATCGCCGATGTGTAGTCGTGCGCGAGCCGGCGCTATTGTCCGAACGGGATATTCAATGACAGGCGGCCGCCGAAGCCCGAGCCCGCGTCGCTGATGGCGTAAGTGGCACTGGCCGGATTTGCGGGGGAACCGGCGGCTGTCCGGGAAATATCGAGCAAAATGGCACGACAAAACGCAGTGACATGACAAGTTCATAGTCTAGCGCGATTTGTGTCATGCGCCTTTCGCTCAAGCCACCTAGAGCGGGATGAGGAAAAGTGGGAACCGGTTTTCCGCCCGCATCCCGCTCTAAATTATTAGAATCGATCACGTTCATGATTTTGGATTGAATCAATCCAAAATCATCGTGATCTAGTATCGCTGATCGCTCATGATCAAACGCCGTTCGCGTCGAGCCATCCCTATTCGAACCCGCCGTGGAGGGTCGCTCGGCCGATTCTTGCTCGCCACATTCAGCTTTGGCGCCTGCTTGGCGGCGACAATGGGTGGCGCTCTTGGCGCAGAGCCGCATCAGGCCGAGCCGCTGCGCATAGCCGTCTATGACGTGCCGCCTTATGGCTATGTGGACACGGACGGTTCGATTTCCGGCGTCAGCGTCGACCTTTGGCGCAGGGTCGCTGAACAGATGGAGCGGCAATTCAAGCTGATACCGGTTGCCGATATGGACTCGGTTCTCAGCGGCCTGGAGCAAGGTCGTTTCGACGCGGCGATCGGCGCGATCACAATGACGCCGGAAAGGGCGGAGCGCGTCGATTTTTCATATCCCGCGCATCGCTCCGGCGTAGCGATCGCTTTCCGCAAGGAAACCGGGCCGCTGGCCGCGCTGATGTCCTACGGGGCGGCCGCCTCCGAGCTGAGCTCCTTGATCCTTGTCACTCTGACGATGCTCGTTGTGATCGGCGTCGCCATGTGGTTTGTCGAACGACCTCGCCATCCCGCGGCGCAGGGGGCGGAATCCTCGGTCGTCACGTTGCGCGACGGCCTCTATTGGGCCGTCGTGACGATGACGACCGTGGGCTATGGCGACAAGACGCCGAAAACGACCTTTGGCCGCGTCGTTGCCATCCTATGGATGTTGGGCAGCGTCGTGTTGGTTTCGCTGTTATCGACCAGTCTGATTTCACGATTGACCGCCGAACGCGTCGAGACCAGCGACGTTGCGGCGACACTCAATCTCAGCGGCAAAAAGCTGGCGGCAGTGGCGCATTCCTCGGGCGCGGAATATCTCGACGAACTGCATCTTCAATACATGAAATGCAAAGACTTGCCGGAAGCCCTCGACTCGCTGGCCAATGGTCAATCGAACGCCGTCGTCAACAGTGTCGGCGCCTTGCAATACTTCGTCTCCAAGCGCTACGCGAAAGTTCTTGAGGTCCCGAAAGGCCTTCTCGCGCCGGCCTATATGGCGGTTGCGCTGCCGCAGAATAGTCCGCTCAAACGGCCGATCGACCGGGCCTTGATCAAAATTACGACCGGCCCCGAATGGCGGTCGCTCGAAGAAAGGTTCTTTGGCCGCTGACCGAGGGTCGATATCGGAGTTCAGCTGATCCCCGAAAGCCCGCAGTCCACGGCCAGAATCTGCGCGGTGATGTAGACGCTTTCGTCGGAGGTGAGGAACAGCGCCGCATAGGCGACCTCCCAGCCCGTCGCTTCTCGGCCGAAGGGCAAGCGGGTACGGGCACGCGAGGCGCGGCCCCGGCTGGCGCGGCGGCCGAGCGGCGTGTCGACCAGGCCCGGCGCGACGATATTGGCGCGCACGCCGCGCTTGGCGCCCTCCAGCGCCACATGCCGCATCAGCCCGGCGAGCGCCGCCTTGGACGCATCATAAGCGGGCAGGCGCGAGCCGGCGGTGAGGCCGGCAACCGACGAGATGAAGACGATCGACGCGCCATCCGACAGAACCGGCAGGGCTTGCCGGCAGCACAGCATCGGCCCACGCAGATTGACACTGAGGACAAGATCCCATTCCGCCACTTTGACGCCCGCCAGGTCGTGCCCGCCGACGCCGATGCCGACATTGAGGATGAGCCCGTCCAGCCCGCCCAGGCCGTTTGCAGCTTCCGCCACCATGCGGACGACGTCGGCCTCCTGCGCTATGTCCGCCTCGATCACCAGCGCCTTGCCGCCGGCCGCTGTGATCAGATCGGCGCTCGCCTGAGCCGCCGGACGGCTGCGATCGGCGACGGCAACTTGCGCGCCCTCGCGGGCAAACAGCAGCGCCATGGCGCGGCCATTGCCGACCGGATCGGTTGCTGGATCGACCACCTGCTGGCCACCGCCGACGATCAGCACGCGCCGGCCTAAGAGGCGCCCGCGCCCTGGCGCTTCACCCCGCGATTCGGCCGTCAACGGCCGTACATAGGGCTCGCTCTCACTCATCGCGGCGACCGCGCAGCGCCCGGCATCTGCGCGTCGGACACGGCGTGTTCGTCCTCGATATCGACGTCGAAGGTCTCGAGAAAGCGCGACACCATCATGTAGTAACCGATGGTGATCACCAGCTCCTGCATTTCTTTGTAGGACAGAATCTTGCTCAAGGGCTCGAAGCTGGCATCGCCCGCCCGCACATTCTTCACCACATCATCGGTAAATCGCATGACGAGACGCTGGGTCGCGTCGAACACGGCAGCGTCCGGACCCTCGTCGATCCCGGCCAGGAGTTCGGCCGACATGCCGATGCGGCGGCCGATGCGCTTGTGCTGATGCACTTCGTAGCCGGAGCCGCAGAGCACGCCCGTGCGGATGATGGCGATCTCGCGCAGGACAGGATCGAGGTCGGCGAAGTTGAGGATCTGGCCGCCGAGGCGGCAGAACCCGTCCAGCATCTCGCCCGCATGGCCGAGCATGCGAAAGATGTTCAGCGGGGCAAGTTTTTCATATTGCTTTTTGGCCCGACCCTGAGCCTTGGCCGGATCGAAATAGGGAATGCGCGCCACCTCTGTCTCCTCTTGCTGGTGTTGTGGCACACAATGGCGAGGCGGCGGGACGCGTGTCCAGCGCAAAAAAAACGAATCGGAACCTGCCCGGATGCGTCGACAGGTGAGGTTCGACAGGTTCCCGAGCCCTGCAACGCGACGCCCTTGGACCGCCGGGCAGCAGGTGCGCTCAGCGGCGCGGCATTGCCCGTCTAGCTTTTAACGAGCGTGATGGATACGTGCGAAATATCCGTTGCACCGGTGGGGTCGATCGTAACCGATTGGCGGTTGGCTTGGGTCAATATAGCCAAATCGGCGGTGAACCCGATGCCGTCGATCTTGCCGCGAATTCCCGCGCTGGTGATCGTCCCGGATACGTTGCCGATTCTATCCCGCGTGAGTTCGGCCCATTTGCCGGCGAATGTGGTTCCGCTCGAGACGACTTTGCTTCTGACTTCGAATTTGTAACTGTCGCTCGCACAATGCAAAACCTGATCGAGCGATGTGCCGTTTGACGCCACGACATAAATCGCTTTGCAGCGGATCTTCTCGCTGTTGCCCGCCACCATCTTGACGGTGCCGTCGCCAGACCACTCGCCGGCAAGCCGGGCGAAGGTGTCTTCCGCTCCGCGTTGTTGCGCAATGGTGCAGGTCGGCAAAAAGGCTAGGCCGAAAGCCAGCGCAATTTGGACTGCCGATGAGGCATTGTTTTTCCGAGATTGCCCTAACATCGTTTGTTTCCTTGATTAGGTGTCGTTGAGGATCACCAAAGCCTCGGCTTGCGGGATAGCGGTGAGCTCATCCAAACGTTTCAACTGCGGCCGTTTGCCAAAGCAAGCTTTTGCAAGAGTCTGTCATTTGGGCGATACTTCGGCTTCAAGTGCCTCTTCACGCGAAACGAATCCGGCTTTGCCTTCCTCGACGAGTTTGGCGCGCAGTTGCGCTTTGATGAGACGGGTTGCGGCGTAATAATCTTTTGTGGTTTTTTCCAACGCGTCGGTGTTCGGCAGCAATCTCGCACGGTAATCCAGCGTACTCGCCCCGTCCGAGCCCAGCTGGGTATAGGAGATGACGTTCTCGACGGCGCCATGCGCAGCGAGCGGCACAACTGCGCTGCTTGCCGCCAGACCAAATACATCGCGAAGGTTCGATGGACCGAGCAGCGGAATTTGCACGGCAGGTCCTGGTTCGATCCCCCATACGCCGAAAGTCTGGCCAAGATCCGCGTCGTGATGCGGCCGGCCCATCGTCGCCGCGACATCGACAAAACCGAGGCCGCCCGCCGTGGTGTTGACGGCGAAGCGCTGCGTCGTATTCCAGGCTCGCTTAACATTGCCCTGCAGAACATCATTGATGAAGACGATGGGTTCACCCAGGTTGTTTATGAAGTTGTGAATGCCGTCGCGCACGTCCTCGGGCACTTGCTCGACGTAGGCTCGCGTGACGGGCTTCATCGCATAGTCGTCGATAAATTTGTTGCCTTGATAGATCTGGCGGTTGATCGCCTCCGCCGGATCGTTGGCGCTGTCGATCTTTCCCTTTTCCACCGGATCTTGAGGCTCCCGATTGAATGGAAGCCAGAAATCCGACGCATATGCGGGGCAGACAAGGCTTGCTCCGAGCAAGCCGGCGCATAGCCATTGCCCGAGGAAAGCGAACAAAAACCCCTTCCGCAGGACGTGTTGTTTCGCCAACAGCGATGCGCTCGGGGCAATTGGGATCGCTTCGCTTGTTCGCGCATCTAACAAACCAATGACGGGGAGGCGCATGTGCTTCGTCGTCATATTCTCAGCGATCCATTCGATGGCGCAAAGCCTGTTTCTAACAACAAAGGATTGCAACGCGCGCCAAGAAGCATGACGAATGAGGAGAAGCTTGGCAACTTCGCATCTCAGGTTTTCCGCATTCCGCTCTAAGTTTTTAGAATTCATCACGTTCAAGATTTTGGATTGAATCGATCCAAAATCATTCTGATTTAGTATATCTGCTAGTTCAGGTCGAAAGCCGCGCAAAAATATTATATTTTTTGTCAATAAGAACAATAATAAACGTGATTCCGCCTATCAATCATTAACTCTCCCTGCGCAGCATCCATCCTAAATTAACGGCGGGAACCCGGTTTGGGCGGGCCGGAGTTGGGAGGGTAGGCTGGCAGCGCGCGAAATCCGGTATCGTTTATTTGCATGACGCCTTTGCTTAACAGCGTTGCCTTAACTTTGGAGCTTGTCCGCCAGCGGCGCGGCGTTCGAGCGTAGCAATGCGACTGTCGGACGATCCCTGCGTTCGATCTGCCATATTGAATTGTCTCGGTTCTCAAGCCACATCTGCACTGCTGCACTCCGCCGGGGATCGTGCAGCCGATCAAATTGCTGCCGCCCTTCTAGGTTAGGGGCGTAGCCGCTATCCGCCGGAAGGCGGCGGGAAGCTGTTTTTTACGCCGAAGAGGTTCGAAATGGATGCCAAAGTTCGTCCGGGCTCGATCATGCGCGAGGACGAGTGCCTGTTTCCCGGGTGGCGGCCGGACGGCTGCACCCGAGTGGCCTTGCTTCTCCAGGGCGGCGGCGCGCTCGGGGCCTATCAGGCCGGCGTCTACGAGGCTTTGCATGATGCCGGGATCGAGCCCGACAGCGTGACCGGGGTGTCGATCGGCGCCGTCAATGGCGCCATCATCGCCGGAAACACCCCCCAGCACCGGGTCGAAAAGCTGCGCGGGTTCTGGGACAAGATCACCGAACGGACCATTTCTCTGTTCGAGCCGGATGGCGACATCTACCGCCGCATGCACGCGGCCGCCAGCACGTTCACGTCGCTCAATCTCGGCCAGCCGGGCTTTTTCAAGCCGTATCCCGGCAGCCCGCTGTTCAGGCCTGCGGGCTCGAAGACGGCGACGAGCCTCTATGATACATCGCCGCTCAGGGACTCGCTCGCCGAATTCGTCGACTTCAGCTTGATCAACGATCTTTCGCTGCGGTTCGCAGTCGGTGCCGTGAATGTGATCACCGGCAATTTCGTTTATTTCGATAACCGTGACGAAGAAATCGGGCCCGAGCATATTCTCGCCTCGTCCGCGGTTCCGTCTTCCTTCCCCATGGTGAAAATCGGAACGGACTATTATTGGGACGGCGGCCTGGTTTCCAACACGCCGCTCATCCATCTGCTGAAAATGCAAGAGCGCAAGAATACGCTCGCCTTTCAGGTCGATCTCTACAGCGCCCGCGGACCTCTGCCGCGCGATCTGCGGGATGTATTCGGCCGCGCCAAGGATATCGCCAGTTCGTCACGCACGCGCTTCGCGACGGAGATTTATCAGCAGATGCATTCGCTGCGTGCCGAATTGCATGAGGCTCTCGAAAAGATTCCGCCGGAACTGCTCACCGACGAAGAACGGCGGCGCAAGAAAGAGCTTTCCAATTTGCCTCAGATGACGCTGCTGCAGCTCATCTACCAGCAGAAAACCTATGAGGGCTATTCCAAGGACTATGAGTTTTCAGCCTCGTCCATGCGCGAACATTGGCAATGCGGCTACGAGGACACCAAGCGGACGCTGAAACATAAGCATTGGCTGAATATGCCCGCCGATGGCGCCGGCATTCTCGTCCATGACGTTCACCGGCTGCGCGAAGAAGAATGAAATTATCGGAAAGCCCCCAATCTTCCTCTGGTGTTCCGAAAAATCTTATGTAAATAAGGCGATACCGCTCCAAGAAACGCGCTGCAGAACAGCTTGAGTTGCAGCAAGCCTTAAGTTGCTGCACATCCATACGGAGAAAAACATGGGTTTCAAAGTCGCCGTGGTCGGCGCGACCGGTAATGTCGGGCGGGAAATGCTCGACATCCTGGCCGAACGCCAGTTCCCCGCCAGCGAGGTCGTGGCGCTCGCCTCCTCGCGTTCAATCGGCACGGAGGTTTCCTTCGGCGACAAGATCCTCAAATGCAAACAGCTGGAGACTTACGATTTCAGCGGCACCGACATCTGCCTGATGTCGGCCGGCGGCACGGTGTCGCGCGAATGGTCGCCGAAGATCGGCCGGCAGGGCTGCGTCGTCATCGACAATTCCTCCGCCTGGCGCTACGATTCCGACGTGCCGCTGATCGTGCCGGAGGTCAATGCCGACGCGATTGCCGGTTTTACCAAGAAGAACATCATCGCCAATCCGAATTGCTCGACAGCGCAGCTCGTCGTCGCCTTGAAGCCGCTGCATGATGCGGCGACCATCAAGCGCGTCGTGGTTTCGACCTATCAATCGGTGTCGGGGGCGGGCAAAGAGGCGATGGACGAGCTTTTCGCCCAGACGCGCTCGATCTTCGTCTCCGATCCGGTCGAGTCGAAGAAATTCCCCAAGCGGATCGCCTTCAACGTCATTCCGCACATCGACGTGTTCATGGAGGACGGCAGCACCAAAGAAGAATGGAAGATGATGGTCGAGACCAAGAAGATCCTCGATCCGAAGATCAGGCTGACCGCTACCTGCGTGCGCGTACCGGTGTTCATCGGCCATTCCGAAGCGGTCAATGTCGAATTCGAAAAGCCGATCACTGCGGACGAAGCGCGCGACATCCTGCGCGAGGCTCCCGGCTGCCTCGTCATCGATAAACGCGAGCCGGGCGGCTACATGACGCCGCATGAGGCGGCCGGCGAAGATGCCACCTATATTTCGCGAATTCGCGAGGACTCAACCGTCGAAAACGGCCTCGACTTCTGGTGCGTCTCCGACAATCTGCGCAAAGGCGCCGCTCTGAACGCGGTGCAGATCGCCGAGGTCCTCGTCAACCGCAAACTCATCTCGCCGAAGCAAAAGGCGGCGTGAGCGGGTAAACAAAAAGCCCTCGTGCTTCGAGTCGCGCGCCTTCGATCTCGGCTGTTGCCGAGATCGGTATCGGATGGCCAAATCGGGCAGGCCCGATTTGGCTGTGCGCCGCTCAGCATGAGGGCTTTTCTAATTCAAGCGGCTTTCTGAGCCCTCACCCTGGCGAGGCTGCCGCAGAGTGACGCGAGCCAGGTGAGTGCGAAACAGAAGGAACTCCAAATGAGCGGATCGCTTGCCAAAGCCGAGCGGCGCGAGAACGAGCCCGGCGGTAAGGCGTTTGATCTTGCGCGTCAGCGCTATCGGCAAGACGATGCGCCCGTACCAAACGCCTGGAACGACACGCTCGAGACCCTCGTGTCGCATCGCTCGGTGCGCGCCTATCTGCCAGATCCGCTTCCCGCCGGAACGATCGAGACGCTCGTCACGGCCGCCCAATCGGCATCGTCTTCCGCCAATCTGCAGGTCTGGAGTGTCGTCGCCGTCGAAGACGCCGCGCGCAAGGCGCGTCTCGCCGCGCTCGCCGGCAACCAGAAGCACATTGTGCAGGCGCCGCTGTTTCTCGTCTGGTTGCTCGATCTCGCCCGCCTCGAAGCCATGGCGCAGGAGCGCAGCCGCGCCGCAGAAGGCCTGGCCTATATCGACAGCTTCGTCGTCGGCGCGGTCGATACGTCGCTGGCGGCGCAGAATGCTTTGGTCGCGGCGGAATCGCTCGGCCTCGGCTGCGTCTATATCGGCGGCATCCGCAACAAGCCGGTCGACGTCGCAGCCGAACTCGGGCTGCCGCCGAATGTATTGGCCATAGTCGGCCTCGTCGTCGGCTATCCCGATCCTGCCGTGCGAACCGGCATCAAGCCGCGCCTGCCGCAGGAGGCGGTGCTGCATCGCGAGCGCTATGCCTGGGGGCCGGCGCAACGCGCAGCGGTGGAAGATTACAATGCGCGGCTGCGCAGCTTCCAAGAGGAGCAGGGCATGCCGTTGCAGGACTGGAGCGATTTGGCGCTCAATCGCATGAAAGGCGCGCCGAACCTCAGCGGCCGCGACAAGTTGCGCGACGCTTTGACGGCACTCGGATTTGGCTTGAGGTGAGGTCGCTGAGTTCTATTGTGTTATAAGCACCTCTTTCCCGGACGCATGCAGCGAAGCGGAATGCGATCCGGGAACCAGCGTAATATGTTCGCCAAAGGCGTCCTTAAGACTAAAGCCTCATCATAGGGTGCTTCGCAACATTCTTGCGCTGGTTCCCGGATGCCCTTCCACTTCGGGCCTGGCGGCCCTCGTTACAGGGCTCCGGGAAAGGGGCGCACTTAAGCTGAACTCGTTCGCGCAACATCCCAAATAGTTTCGCTTTTGACACAGTAGAATTAGGCGTTCCGCACCAGAAGCTTCATTGCGGAATTTTTAGCGCCATGAGCATCACCATTTATCACAACCCGAAATGCGGCACGTCGCGCAAGGTTCTGGGGTTTTTGCGCGACGCCGGCATCGAGCCGAAGATCATCGAATATCTGAAGGCACCTCCGTCGAAGACAAAGCTGAAAGAGCTAGTAAGAGAGATGGGCATGACGCCCAGCGCGCTCATCCGCAAGAAGGAGAAGCTTTATGCGGAACTCGGCCTCGACGCGGCCGGCGTTTCCGATGCGGCTTTGATCGACGCGATGGCCGCACATCCGATCCTGATCGAGCGGCCGATCGTCGTAACCGACAAGGCAGCCGTACTGTGCCGGCCGCCGGAACGGGTTTATGAGGTGCTGCCGAAGGGGTAGGGGATAACGCATCGCTCTCGCTGCCGCGAACCCTCTCCCAATGGGAGAGGGTGGCGCCGAAGGCGCCGGGTGAGGGGTTACGGTGCTGCAATCCGAATTCGATCGTAACCCCTCATCCGGCTTGCTTCGCATGCCACCTTCTCCCGCCTGCGGGAGCGGGAGAAGGTGCCGAATGAAATGAGGCGGATGAGGGTTATGCCAACCTCTCAGCGTTTTATGTAATTCGGACAAGCCAGAATTCGTACGTGCCCTCATCCGTCATGCTTCGCATGCCACCTTCTCCCGCAAGCGGGAGAAGGGCGCGCCCAACCGGCTCGCTCTGTCCGGCATTTCCCCTAAAATCGTTTCCTTGCCTCCCTCTCGCTTGCCCTTGCCCCACGCCACCTCTGCGTGCATCCTGAGCTCAGCGAGTCGCAAGGCGGGAGGCGACGCTGGTCGATTTCACTAACCAAAAAGAATTGGAAGCCTGGCTTCGCACTCAGAAGCGCGAGGTGTCGGTCGCGCTGGCAGCGCGGGCGACCTTGCGGGTGCTGCCGTTCCTTTGGACCGTGCGGAAGAGGAAAATACTTAAAGGCGACATAGGCGCCGTCATCATCCTGCCGGTGTTTCGGTGTACGGCCATCGCCTGGGCCGCTGGCAAATATCCGGCCCAGGCGATGGAATTTGCCGCCGACTCCGCCTCCGCCGCCGACTCCGCCTCCGCCGCCGACCCCGCCTCCGCCGCCTCCGCCGTCTTCGCCGCCGACTCCGCCTCCGCCGCCTCCGCCTCCGCCGCCTCCGCCGCCTCCGCCGACTCCGCCGCCTTCGCCGCCGCCGCCGCCTTCGCCTCCGCCGCCGCCGCCTTCGCCGATTCCGCCTCCGACGACGTCCGAGCCGTCAGTAACGGCTTGAGCGCGGAAGAACTTGCCGGACGAAAATTATGGCCGGACGGGCAGCCGCAGGAGATCGCTGACCTCTGGACCAACATGAAGAAGACTCTCCTGGCGAGAGGCGAGAATTGGGACGTCTGGACCGAGTGGTACGAAGCGCGGCTTGAAGGGCGGCCGGCAATCGAAGCGCTCGAAGTCGCGCGCGTGATGATTGCGGATGACACTTGGAAGCAAGGCCCGAAGGTGGTGAATGCCGAGATCAAGAAATTGATTGCGCGGCACACCGCAAGGGCCATTCCTCTGGAGACAGAGACAGCACCGCTTGTAGTCAGCCCAGCACCAGCCTCTCTCGAAATCGTGAGGCCGGTCGCGGAACCTGTTGCGCAACTGTCGGCCAGAGGTACAAGCCGACAAGTCACAGACAGTTCCTCGACTGTGGCACCGCCGAGGCCTTGGGCCGAGTCGCTAACGGCTTCCATCAACATTCCGCTTGGCAACATTTGGACTCGTAGCGGCGATCAACTGACGATAGAACCCAGCGGAACAGAAAGCGACGTTACAGCGGCGCTTGATCCGCCTGTTAAGCAACTTCATGAGGCCATCAGGCGAAAGGCAAATGCATTTGCTGCTACGCAAACGAATATAGACGAGCGTCATGGATGGGAAGGTTTCGACAGCGCATTCAGCCGATTCACTGCCGCAATCGATGTCGACACCGCGGTAATCCCCGGACGGATTGCAACTGTTTACGATGCCATTGTCGAATTGGGCTCGTTTCTCGAACAAGACAATGATCTTCGAAGCCGGACTCAAGGAAACGTTACCCCGCTTGATCCAACAACGCGTCGTGCGTTGATAGATCTAATCCGTACTGCAGCACCTTGGGTACGGCGCTTTCCGACGGCACGGGCTTTCGACGACGACACTGGTGCGTTCTTGTTGCGAAAGGAATTGTGGGAGCCTGCTCATCTGGCGGCGAAAGGAGCGCAAAGTGTCGGGTTGATTTCGGCGGAGGATCGAAATCTCTTGGAAGGCCTGTTGTCGGCGATCGCAAGAAATGGCTTGCCCGCGCACAAGTCCGGCGTAAGAGGCATCCAAAGTATGAAAACTTTGATTGTCACCGCCGCATATTTCGTTGCCGGCTTCTATGTGAATAGCATTTCTTCTGACTTCGCCAATCGATCTGAACTCGTCAAAAGGGCGGGACAGTTCTTGGTGGCAAAGGAAGAGCAAGTGCGTAAAATCGTGAGCGACTTGCCGTCCGACTTTCAGCTGGCGTTGTCGTCACTTCTAGACGAACTGAAACGGAATCCCTTCAAATAATTCGCTGTAGACCGCGGCGCGCGAACCCTCTCCCAATTGGAGAGGGTGCCGCCGGAGGCGGCGGGTGAGTGGTTACGGTGCGTCTAAGAGGGAGCTGTTGTAACCCCCATCCGTCAGCGTCGCAAAGCGCCGCTGACACATTCCCCTCAAGGGGAAGGATTCACAGCTGCACCTTTCGCGCGTGACTTGTTGCTTGTGCTGCGAGATGCCCACTCAAAACTTATTGGGTTGAAATAGCGGAGAGAGATCAAGGGCAGCAGACCGCCACTCCTGTCATTCCCGGCGAGTGAAACGAGACCGGGAATCCAGAGGTTGGCGTGCTTTGCTCTGGATCCTCGCTTGCGCGAGGATGACAGCGTTTGCGCAAGAAAGGGTGAGGATGGAAGGAGCCGATGTCCCAGCCGCGAATCCCTCCCCTTTCCAAAGGGGAGGGTGGCCGCCATAGGGCGTTCCGAGGGGACGCCCGTCGCAAGCGACGGGCTATGGCGGCCAGGTGGGGTCCTCCCACAGATTAAATAGAGACGCGCGAAACCCCATCCGTCAGCGGCGCAAAGCGCCGCTGACACCTTCCCCAACCCAACTCGGGCTTGCCCGAGTTGGGCACTTTAGATGCGCAAGTCGGCAACAGCCGACTTGCGATGGGGAAGGATTCACAGCTTCACTTCTTGCGCGTGACTTGTTGCTTGCGCTGCGCGATGCCCTCTCAAAATCTATTGGGTTGCAATAACGGAAAGAGTTCAAGGGCAGCAGACCGCCACTCCTGTCATTCCCGGCGAGTGAAACGAGACCGGGAATCCAGAGGTTGGCGTGCTGTGCTCCGGATCCTCGCTTGCGCGAGGATGACAGCGTTCGCGCAAGAAAGGGTGAGGATAGAAGGCGGCCACTCTCGCTGCCGCGAACCTTCTCCCTGTGGGAGAGGGTCGCAGGCGGAGCCTGCGGGGTGAGGGGTTACGATGCGCCTAAGAGGGAGTCGTTGTAACCCCTCATCCGGCTTGCTTCGCAAGCCACCTTCTCCCACCCAACTCGGGCAAGCCCGAGTTGGGCACTTTAGATGCGCAAGTCGGCAGCAGCCGACTTGCGATGGAGAAGGTTTGCGCATTCCCCTCCCCCACTTCGCCACACTCGCATGCGAGAGAGCGCGCCATGGCCTCGACCGATCTCGCATCTCCACAAACCCGCGCCCGCCTGCCGCTGCTCCTGCGTCTGGCGCTGCGCGATTTGCACGGCGGGTTTTCCGGCTTTGGGATCTTTCTTGCCTGTCTCGCGCTCGGCCTCGCGGCGATCGTCGGCGTCGGCTCGCTGTCGCATGCGCTCACCGATGGTCTCGCCGAAAAGGGCCGTATGATTCTCGGCGGCGACGTGTCGTTCGATCTCGTGCAGCGCGAGGCGAGCGCACCAGAGCGAGACTTCTTGGTTTCGCATGGTGCGCTGTCGGAAATCGCCTTGGTGCGCGCCATGGCGCGCAAGGGAGATGGAAGATCCGGCCTCGTCGAAATCAAAGCCGTGGACGAAACCTATCCGAGCGAGGGCGAGGCCCAGCTCGATCCGCCTGCCGATCTGCAAGCCGTGCTGGCCGAGCAGGGCGGCGCCTATGGGATCGCCGCCGATGTGGCGATCCTGGCGAAACTCGATCTGAAACTCGGCGATCGCGTCGAGATCGGCGCGCAAGCTTTCGAATTGCGCGCGCTCATCTTGTCCGAGCCCGACAAGCTCGCCGCCGGCATCGGCTTTGGCCCGCGCGTCCTGATGTCGGAATCAGGCTTGCGCGCCACCCATCTCTTGCAGCCCGGCGCACTGGTCAAATGGCTTTACCGTCTGCGGCTCGGGCAAGGTGCGCCAGTCGGCGCGCCGGTCAGTGAGGCCGAAGTCGACACATTCGTCGCTGCGGCGCGCGCCGCCTTTCCCGAATCGGGTTTCGAGATCCGCACAAGGCGCAATGTGTCGCCGCAGTTCTCGCGCGATCTCGACAGGTTCACGCAATTCCTGACGCTCGTCGGCCTGACTGCGCTGGTCATCGGCGGCGTCGGCATCGCCAATGCCGTACAGGCTTTCGTCGAACGCAAGAAACCTGCGATCGCGACCATGAAGGCGCTCGGCGCGACCGGCACATTTGTTTCCGCCCTCATGCTCGTCGAGGTCTTGCTCGCCGCCGCGATCGGCATGGCGGCCGGGCTGATTATCGGCATCGCGCTGCCGTTCATCGCCGCGCATGCGGTTCCTGCCTCGATCCTGCCGTTTCCGCTGGCGCCTGCCATCTATCCGCGCGAAATCGCAGCGGGCCTTCTCTACGGTTTTTTGACCGTGCTCGCCTTTTCGCTCGCCCCGCTCGGTCGCGCGCATGACGTGCCGGTTTCGGCTCTGTTTCGCGATGAGGTCGCGCCGCAGCGCGTCTGGCCGCGGCGGCGCTATCTCGTCGGCGTGGCGGTCGCTGCTCTGTCGCTTGCCGGCGCCATCATCCTGCTCGCCGGCGATCGCCGCCTCGCCCTCATCTATCTTGCCGCCTGTCTCGGCGGCTTTGCGCTGTTGCGGCTTGCAGCTTTCGGCTTCATGGCGGCGGCCAAGCGCATCCCGCCGCCGCCATGGCTGGAACTGCGCTTGGCCATCGCCAATTTTTATCGTCCCGGCGCCGTAACCCCCTCCGTCATTCTGTCGCTCGGGCTCGGCCTGACGCTGCTCGTCGCTTTGGCTCTGATCGACGCCAATTTGCGCCACGCGCTCGACCGCGGCCGATCGCAAGAAAGCCCAAGCTTTTTCTTTCTCGGCGTAGCGAGCGACGAGGCCGAAGCTTTCCGCAGTTTCGTCGAAGCCGAGACGGCCGGCGGCAAGGTCGATCTCGTGCCGATGCTGCGAGGGCGGATCGTGGCGCTCAAGGGACACGACGTCGAGACCGTTCGAGTCAAGGACAATGCGGCCTGGGCGCTGCAAGGCGATCGCGGCATGACCATCGCCGCTGCCGCTCCGCAGAACACCAAGATGGTCGATGGGGACTGGTGGCCCGCCGATTACAATGGGCCGCCGATCGTCTCCATGGATGCGGAAATTTCCGCCGGCCTCGGCCTCGCGCTCGGTGACGAGATCACGATCAATGTGCTGGGCCGCAATATCGTGGCGCGGCTCGTCAATACGCGCAATGTCGACTGGCGCAGCTTCGGCATCAATTTTCTCATGGTGTTTCCGCCATCCACTTTTGCCGGTGCGCCGTTCAGCGAGATTGCCACCGTGACTTTCGCGCAGACAGGCGAGGCCGATCGCGCCTCCGATCGCGATATGGCGCTGCTGCGGAAAGTAGCGCAGAAATTTCCCTCCGTCGTCAGCCTGCGGGTGAAGGATGCGCTCGATGCGATCAAGGACGTGGTGGATCGCCTGGCGGTCGCGGTGCGCGCGGCGGCAGCCGTTGCCCTCGTCGCCGCGACGCTCGTCCTCGGCGGCGCGCTTGCGGCCGGGCAGCAGACGCGGCTTTACGAATCGGTCGTTTTGAAGACGCTCGGCGCGACAAGGCGACGGCTGATGGGCGCGTTCGTCTGCGAATTCGGTCTGCTCGGCCTGGCGACGGCGATCTTCGGGGTTTTCGCGGGCAGTCTCGCCGCCTTCGCCATCGTCCGTTTCGTCTTCAACCTCGACTTCGTCTGGTTCTGGCCGTTGGCGCTTCTGGCGGCGGCGGGTGCAATGGCGGCGGCCATTTTGCTCGGGCTTGCGGCCACATGGCGGGTGCTTGGGCGTAAACCGGCACCCTATTTACGAAATTTGTAGAATGGCGGCGCGTTAAAGCTTTGTAATGTCCTCAAGGGCAAATCAGATATATACGTGGAATCAAGCGCTTGATGGATTTTGACGAGATTGGCCGATTGCCGGCAGCATCGCGCGCGGCCTTGTGCCGGCGACGCGCTCGCGCCATATTACCGCCAACGCTTCGTCTTGCGTGAATTCATTGGTTCTTGAGACGAGACGGCCGGGGGCGGCTGCGCCTCCTAAACTCGAGAGGAAATCATGTCCGACTTCGATCGCAACGCAACTCGTTGGGGGCAAGGCTATGCCCGCGCCGGTCGCGCCGAAATCGACCTGGGCCTTCGCTCCTATATGCTCGGCGTCTACAACAACATGGTGATCGGCCTCGCCCTCACCGGTCTTGTCGCGCTGGGCGTCAATATGCTCGCCGTGACGGATCAGAGCCATGCGGTGGCGCAGCTCGGGCGCAACATTTTTCTGACAGGTTTCGGCGCTGCTATTTACGGCAGCCCGCTCAGATACCTGATCATGCTGGCGCCGCTCGGCTTCGTCTTGTTCTTTTCTTTCCGCATCAACCAGATGTCGGCGGCCACGGCGCGTTACACTTTCTATGCGTTTTCCGCCGCTATGGGATTGTCGCTCTCTTCGATCCTGCTGATCTATACCGGCACCTCGGTTGCCCGCGCGTTCTTCATCACCGCTGCCGCCTTCGGTGGCTTGAGCCTTTACGGCTATACGACGAAACGCGATCTGTCGCCGATCGGCTCGTTCCTGATCATGGGTCTCGTCGGGCTCATCATCGCCGGCGTGGTGAATCTTTTCCTGCACAGCTCGGCGTTCCAGTTCGGCCTGTCGATCCTGACGGTGCTGATCTTCGCCGGATTGACCGCCTGGGATACGCAGTCGATCAAGGAAATGTATTTGGCGTCCGACGATTATGAGGTGGCGACGAAGAAATCGATCAATGGGGCGCTGAGGCTCTATCTCGATTTCATCAACATCATGCAGGCGATGCTGTTTCTGACCGGCTCCCGCAGCGAGTGAATGCGCGGGACGCTTCGCGTCGGTCATGCAATTGAACAAAGGGCCGCCTCTCCGAGGCGGCCCTTTTGGCTTGAGCATCTGTCCATTTGGCGGCTTCGCATCGCTTCACCCCGATACGACTTTCAATTTCTTGTCGAGCACGGCGATGACGCGCGCCAGGTCTTGGCCGCGATTGAGCACGAGTCCAGTGGCGGCAATGACGCTGTAGCTGCCTTGCCTGCGCGCCGATTTCGGAATCTTTTCGATCCGGTAGAGCGGAAATTCTGATGTCCGCCGGTAGATCG
>JBKQHN010000187.1:0-4965 GCA_052148755.1 Beijerinckiaceae bacterium
CGAGGACGAGGCCGCTCTTGGCGGCAATATCATCGAGGCTCGCAGGCGGCAGCGGCCTCGCCTCGAGCAGGACGCCCTGGTGCACGGCATCGCCGCCGAGCCGATGCGACAAATCTTCGGCCGCGACGAGATGGGCCACGAGCCCCGCCGCGGCGAGTTCAGGCGCGAGCTTTTCGGCGGCAGCCTGCGTTGCGAAGAGATCGAGACATTTGCGCCGTTTAGCCCTTAAGGCCTCGCGCACGGCATGAAAGCCGTAGAGCACGGCGAGCTCCGCCGAAGCGCGGCGAAAGGCGGGGCGCTCCAGATGTCCCGCAGGGCGCTTTGGCTGCGGTTCAGTGCCAGCCGTTGCCGCCTTGGGCTGCGCAGCAGCCGGCTGCGGTCTTGACCGCGCCTCTGGTGGCCCTGCCCTGCCGCTGCCGCGGCGGGCGCCTGGTTTTCTCGGTATTTTGGGTCCGGTCACCGCTGCGCGCCCATGTCTTTATCGGAAATATCTGGCTATCGGGTGCTGCGAACGGTCCCGAAGTGCAAAACTTCTTTCATGTCCGCACATTGGAGGCAAATGCGAAGGCATGGTGACGTTTAGGGTTGACTAGCGGGTTGGGCTTTTCCATAAGCGCACGATCGATTTGGGAGAGTGTCCCGAGCGGCAAAGGGGGCGGACTGTAAATCCGCTGGCTAAGCCTTCGTAGGTTCGAGTCCTACCTCTCCCACCAGCCTTCGCTCTCTGAGCTTCGGCTCGGCAAGCCACAGACTTGACGAGATGAAGCGAGAATAGAGCGGAGGCTGCCGCGTCGAACCGCGGCAACGGGCCGGTGAGCACGAAATACGTCTACATCTTGGAAAGTACGACGTTTCCTGATCGTTACTATTCAGGAATAACCGGCGATCTGAAGGCCCGAATCAATAAACACAATGCAAAGGAAGTATCCCATACATCCAAATATGCTCCCTGAAGACTCAAAACATACGTGGCGTTTTCGGATGAGAAACAGGCTTTCGGCTTTGAGAAATATCTTAAGTCGGCCTCGGGTAGAGCTTTTGCCAAAAAGCGGCTTTGATATTTGTGGGGCATGCCCAGCTTGACAGTGGAACCGCCGACGCTGAAGAGCGGCGTTCCCCCCGACCGCCGCATCGCCGGTTTATGATTTGGCTTGCCACAATCGCCATTTTCGCTGCGCTGTCTGCGCCGTCGCGGCTTATCTGCCAAGCGCTCAATGGGGCGGAAGGGCAGCCGCCTCATCTCACAGACCATCCGTGCCGACCACGGTCTCGCGCAATTCAACTCAGGCCACAATGTTGTCGCTGGACGACGACCGCGCGAACACGATGAGGCCCGCAACGTAAATGACGATATGCGCGGGAATGAGGATCCAGGACATCAACGGCAAATGAATTGACGGTAATGTGGAGGCCGCGCTGATGATGTTGGCGACGCCATAAAGTTGGAACAGCAGGCCCAATCCGCAAAAGGTCAAACCCACTCCGCGCGCCGCTGGGGATTGCTGCAATGTGAGGATACCAACAGCTATGCCCGCGACCGCAAGGGCGGCCGGGATGATGATTGACATGATCACAAATTGCGGGCGGTTGAAGATCGCGGCCGGAATTTGAAACAGCAGTATCGCCAGGAAGGCGCCTCTCACCAGGGCCTGGACGATCAGCAAGATGCCGATGACGCGCATAGGTGCCGGCAGTGTTTCAGTCGGCTTGGCAAGGTGCGGTGGCGGTACGAGTGTCGTTTCTAGAACGGCACCCGGCCCGGCAAGCCCGCCACGGAGAACCTGAAACAGGCCGACGAGAAAGCGCCAGGCACCCACGGCGACGGCGCCCCAAGCGACGAAATAAGTGCCGCCACTGTGGCTTACGGCCGCGTAGCTGGCAACGGACACCACCAAGCCAACGACGGCGATAAGCACCCCGATCCCCATATTGATCAATCCGGTCTTCATCGCGATCTCCAATGTTTGTTTAACTCTCGTCGCAGCCCAGGCAGTCCGGATTTCGATGTTATTGCGCGATTTCGCGCCTCGAAAGCCCCTCGCCCCGGGTCCGCAGCTTGACATCGAACCTGTCGACGCGGAAGAGAGGCGATCCCCCCGATCGCCGTGGCGACGAGCGAGGCTCGCATGCGCCATCCGAATAGAACGAGGCCTTGCGTGCATCCCTTCAAGCTTCACGTCGTCCCGGTCACGCCCTTCGCGCAAAATTGCGCGATCCTTGTCGATACCGTGAGCAATCGCGCCGCCGTCATCGATCCGGGCGGCGATGTCGCCAGAATCGAAGCCGCGATCGGCGAGACCGGCGCGACGGTCGAGAAAATCCTCCTGACGCATGGCCATATCGATCATGCCGGCGGCGCCGCCGAACTCGCCGAAAAATTGCGCGTGCCGATCGAAGGTCCGCATGAGGACGACGCTTTTCTGCTTGCCAATCTTCCCGCCCAAGGCCGGATGTTCGGGATCAACGCGCGTGCCGTCACTCCCGACCATTATTTACAGGAAGGCGAGGCCGTAAAAATCGGCGATCTGACTTTCGATGTGCTGCATTGCCCCGGTCATACGCCGGGCTCAATCTGCTATGTTTGGCATCGCGCGGGCGAAACGTCTCTGCCCGGCAAAATCGGCGGCTTCGCCATCGTCGGCGACGTGTTGTTTCAAGGCTCCGTCGGCCGCACCGATTTTCCTTACGGCAGCCACACTCAATTGATCGATGCGATCAAGACCAAACTGCTGCCGCTCGGCGACGACGTCGCATTCCTCTCCGGGCATGGGCCGATGAGCACGATCGGGACGGAACGGCTGCACAATCCTTTTCTTGAGGATTAGGGGTGGGGTAGATCGTCCGAACGCGAATATTGTTGGAGGGCCTCAAAAGGGAAGGCTCCTTTAGATGGCTGGGCGAACGCGGGCCTTCGTGCTATGAATTATCATTGCCACTTATTCCGATATTTTGGGAAGATAGGCCATGGTTGACCCTGTCACGGTCGGTTCATTGGTTGCGGGCGCGCTCAGCATGGCCGCTGGGGACGTGTTGAAGGGTGCAGTCGGAGAAGCCGTTAAGGATGGGTACAAAGCCCTAAAGGAAAAAGTTTCTCATTGGGCCTCTGGCGAAGTCTCGGCGCTCGAGGCGACGCCCAGCTCCATCGGTCGACAAGCCGTCGTCGCCGAAATCATCGACGCACAATCGGAGGACGAACGAAATTCGCTTCGCGTTTTAGCTGAAGCATTGATTGCTAAACTTAAGGAGTGCGCTCCGGCCATTGGCCTCGATATCGGCCGCCTGACGGCTCTCGAAGTCCAACTCGGCAAGCTCAATGTTGCTAGCGGTATAGGCGCGCGCATTACGGAAGCGAACGTCGGAACACTCAAAACGGGCGACATTTCGGTAGGCAACCCCTCGCGAAAATAGGGACAACAGCGGGAAACACCCAAACCGCTGCTCCGACCATTGGGGTTCAAGTTGCCGGACAAGCTCGCATCGAGACGTTCGTTCAGTCACTTGACCCGGAAATACGTGACAAGATTTCTGAATTGCTTGAGATCGCGCGCCGGGGCGGCATATTTCAGCGCGCAGAGCAAGAGGGTATTTCTGAATTCGCTGTTCGAAAAATCGTCGTCAGACTAGGCGGCGAAGGTATCGCCGCGGCGGATCTCTTGCCGTGGCTGGACAATTGGATTGAGGCCGCTGAGCGAGAACTCGGCCGCCGCACCAATGAAGACGAAGCCTTCGAAGCGGCGCGGCGGGAGGCGGAACGCCGATTCAAGGCTGGACTTGAGAACCCGTCGTCAGCGCTCATGGTCGAATTCGCGCGCGAGGAACGGGTCGAACTGGAGCGGCAAGAGGAGCGCAAACGCCGCCGCGCGAGACTTTTGGAAGAAGCGGTTCGTTTCGATGAACTTGTTCTTGATGCCGGCGCAGCGACACAAAAACTACGCCGGATGGCCGAGATCGAAGGACATTCCGGATGGCAGGAGATCGGTGCATATTTGTTCAAGCAAGCGGGCGAGTTTTATGAGCGCGGCGACCAGAAAGGTGAAAATTCCGCGCTTCTGATTTCCATCGCCGTTTCTCGCGAGGCCCTGAAGGAATATACCCGCGAACGCGTGCCGCTCCAATGGGCGATGACGCAGATGAATCTCGGCAACGCGCTTTCGGCGCTCGGGCAGCGCGAGAGCGGCACGCAGAAGCTCGACGAGGCGGTCGCGGCCTATCGCGAGGCGCTGAAGGAATGGACGCGCGCGCGCGTGCCGCTCCAATGGGCGACGACGCAGATGAATCTCGGCACCGCGCTTTCGGCGCTCGGGCAGCGCGAGAGCGGCACCGCGAGGCTCGACGAGGCGGTCACGGCCTATCGCGAGGCGCTGAAGGAATGGACGCGCGAACGCGTGCCGCTCCAATGGGCGACGACGCAGATGAATCTCGGCACCGCTCTCGCGGCGCTCGGGGCGCGGGAGAGCGGCACCGCGAGGCTCGACGAGGCCGTCGCCGCCTATCGCGAGGCGCTGAAGGAATTCACCCGCGCGCGCGTGCCGCTCCAATGGGCCACGACGCAGATGAATCTTGGCAACGCTCTCGCGAGGCTCGGGGAGCGGGAGAGCGGCACCGCGAGGCTCGACGAGGCCGTCGCCACCTATCGCGAGGCTTTGAAGGAAAGGACCCGCGCGCGCGTGCCGCTCCAATGGGCCGGGACGCAGATGAATCTCGGCAACGCGCTCGCGAGGCTCGGGAAGCGCGAGAGCGGCACGCAGAAGCTCGACGAGGCGGTCACGGCCTATCGCGAGGCGCTGAAGGAAAGGACGCGCGAACGCGTGCCGCTCCAATGGGCGGGGACGCAGAACAATCTCGGCACCGCGCTTTCGGCGCTCGGGGAGCGCGAGAGCGGCACGCAGAAGCTCGACGAGGCGGTCACGGCCTATCGCGAGGCGCTGAAGGAAAGGACGCGCGCGCGCGTGCCGCTAGACTGGG